>DSBF01000513.1 GCA_011049495.1 Ignavibacteria bacterium | reverse complement strand
AGAGTTTCATCAATTAATTCTATTGCTGTAACTTTTTCATCAGGCTTAAAAATATCTATGCCGTTGATTACTTCTATCAAATCTGCTCTGTCTCTTTGTTCAAGTCTTCTTATCATCTAACATGCTCTATTTAAGGCAAAGTGAATGAGCTTATTAATAAGTTCATTATAATCAATACCTGCAGTCGAAGCTGAACGAACAAAACCTGAGTCCGGTGAAATATCAGGATTCGGATTTACTTCAATTACATACGGATGATTATTTTTTGCTAAACGAATATCAACACGAGCATAATCTCTGCATCCCATGACATTAAATGCTTCGAGTGCCATACTGCTTACTTTTGTCTCAACTTCTTTGGATAATTTTGCCGGACAAATAGGAAGAGTGTGCTTGTAATATGCACTTTCAGGTGACCATTTAGCTTCATAAGTGATAATTTTTGGTAACTTTCTTGATAATCCTTTAAAAGAAATTTCGGATATCGGCAAAACTTCATTGCCAAGGATTGATACATTCAGTTCACGACCATTTATAAACTCTTCAACAATAATATCTTGTTTAAAGTTTTTGAAAAGATAATTCATTCGTTCTTTTAGATCTTTTTCATTGTAAACAACTGAATTTTCAGAAATTCCAATGCTTGCATCTTCGCTTAATAATTTTACTATCATAGGATATTTGAGACCGGAGAAATCAGGGCTTACTGATGAATTATAGTGTACAACAATAAATTTAGGTGTAGGAATTCCTGAACCGATCAATATTTTTTTAGTTCGTTGCTTAAATAAACAATTCCCCAAGGTTAACCCTTTGTTTCCGGTATAGGGAACACTCAGCATTTCAAAGACTCCGGCACAGTAGCTTTCATAGTGTGAATTTCCTTCTACCGATTCAATCAAATTCAGAACAGCATCGGGTTTATTCAAACGAAGTTCATTATATAAGGAACGAATATTTCCATTAACAGGATATCCCGCTGCTGATTCAAAATTTTCGGATAGATGACCAATTATATTATCAATCTGCTCAACAAAACCTTTCTCGGAAAGATCAACTTTAATAGAACTAATTGAATCCTTCCCCAAATAATTTTCATAGATTGATTTGGGTTCGTTGTAACAGACTAATATTTTTTTATTCAATATCATGCTAGTCCATATCTATTAATCGCGGAAAATAAAACCTCATTTATCATTTGAGAATAATCCATTCCTGCAGCACGTGCTGCTTTAGGATAACAAGAATTGTCATCGGGATTTGGCAGCACACCAGGCAATGGATTTACTTCAATAATATTTGGTTCTCCATTAACGTCTAATCGAACATCTATTCTGCTCCAGTCTTTGCAATTTAAGACCGAATAAGTTTTTAGGACTATTTCATTAATCTTGTTTTCCAATTCAGCATCAATTTGTGCAGGACAAGAAAAAATATCTAAAGGATTATCTCGTGTATCTAAAATCCATTTGGCTTCATACGAATAGATTGGAATCATGTCTTCAGGTAGTTCGGAAAAATTCACTTCAACAATCGGGAAAGTACGTGCTTCATTCCCATTACCTATTACAGCAACCGTAAATTCTCTTCCCGGTAAATACTCTTCTACAATAAAGGGTTGATTATATTTTTCAACATTCTCAACCAAAGTTTTTGTAAAAGTTTCATAATCATTTACGTAGGAGGAATTAAAAATTCCTTTACTGGATCCTTCGCCGATCGGCTTTAAAATAAGAGGAAAATTAAGTTCCTTCCCGGCGAAACCATTTTCGCCTTGAGAAACGACAAACTTTGAGTTAGGTATTCCGTAATAAGTTAATACTTCCTTAGTTCGTGACTTATCCAAACATAAGCTAAGAGTTAAAGGATCGGAACCTGTATAAGGAATTTGAAGCATATCCAGCATTGCGGGAATTTGTGCTTCCCTGCTTATTCCGTGTGCGCCTTCGGCAACATTGAAGACTATATCCGGTCTGTGTTTTCGAAATTTTTCATAAGCATCTTCGTTTGCTTCAATCATAATAACGTTATGATGCACAGCTAAAGCATCTCGGATAGCGTTAATTGTTTCATAAGTATCCCATTCGGCATATTTATCAAGCAAACTTTCGGATTGAAGATAACTTTTGGATGAGTTGTTAGAAACTTTTGTAGGAACTTCCGGTTTGACATTATATGTAAGTGCAACAGTAAACTTTTTTATCATAGTAAGGAATAAAAATTCCTTAAAAAGTTAGTAGCAATATAAAAGTTTAACAATCATATGCAACAACATAATGAAAATTTTTTTTTGTAAAAAATTTTTTTAAAAAATAATTTTTAAAAAAAATTATGCGATGTGAGAAAACTTTAAGGAAGTATAGTAATTTTTTTTGAGTTGACGTTTTATAATTTGGTTTTCACTTGAAGAAAGATTAGGATCTTTAAGTATTACATTGAAGGCATCATTCTTTGCGTCTATAAGAATTTGCGTATCATTTATTATGTCAGCATGTTTTAGTTGTGGAAAGCCGCTTTGTTCTATTCCGAAAATATTTCCCGGACCGCGAAGTTTAAAATCTATTTCGGATAATTTAAAACCATCATTATTTTCTACCATTGCATTCAGTCTGATCTGTGATTTATATTTTTCTATTTCTGCGGGCGAAAGATATTCCAAAGAAATATTTTTACGTTTCATTTTTCTAATAAATTCATCTCGAGTAACTAAAATACAGTAAGACTGCTTGTCGCTTCTACCAACTCTACCTCTCAGCTGATGCAACTGGGAAAGTCCAAAACGAAATGCTTCATTAATTACTATAATAGTTGCGTTTGGTATATCGATTCCGACTTCAATTACAGTAGTGGAAAATAAAACATCGAATTTATTCCTTGAAAAATCTTCCATGATAGTTTCTTTTTCCTGCCACGTCATTCGTCCATGAATTAAATTTACTCTAATATCGTTAAGGTATGTGTCTTTTATGATTTCGAATTCACTTGTAACATCCTTTAGATCAATTTTTTCCGATTCCTCAACTAAAGGGTAGACTATAAAAGCTTGCTCACCGTTTTTTACTCTTTCTTTTATAAAAGAAAATATTTCGGGAAGGTTATTCTCGCTTCTTAAAACGGTTTTAATTTTTTTACGGTTCTTGGGCATTTCGTTAATGACCGATACATCAAGGTCACCGTAAATCGTCATTGATACTGTCCGGGGGATTGGAGTTGCGGTCATAATCATAACATCAGGAGATATTACTTTCTCAATCAATTTGGAGCGTTGAGCGACACCGAATCGATGCTGCTCATCAATGACCACAAATCCCATATACGGAATTTCTACATTCTCTTCTAGTAACGCATGCGTTCCGACAACTATATTGATTTTGTTTTCTGCAATGCCGTTTAAAATTGTTTTGCGTGTTTTATTAGTTTGTCCCCCTAACAGTAAAGCAATATTAAAATCAGTCCCTTCCAAAAAAGAATGAATCTTTTTGAAATGCTGATCTGCTAAAATTTCGGTCGGTGCCATTAAAACCGCTTGATACCCATTACTTACGGCAATTAACATAGCAATTAAAGCAACAATGGTTTTACCGCTTCCCACATCGCCTTGCAGCAGTCTATTCATTGGTTCATTGCTTTCCATATCTTTTCTAATTTCGGATAAGACTTTTAATTGGGCTTGAGTCAATCGGAAAGGAAGATTATTTATAAAATCCTTTATCGGTTTTGGATGAATGTTAAATTTTATACCGTCCTTTTTTATTTTCATTCTTACTTTCTTCAGTGCAACAAGGCATTCTAAGAAAAATAATTCCTCATATTTGAATCTATGCTTGGCTTTTTCAAGAGCATTTTGGTCCATTGGAAAATGATAATCTTTTATGGCAGTATTCTTCGGAATCAAATTATTTTTCGTGATAATATTTTGCGGAAGACTTTCTGAAACTAAATCTGCGTATTCTTCCACAACAGTTGTAATTATTTTTCTTAAACTGATATCACCCAGATTTGTGGATTTAAGTTCTTTGGAAATTCTATAAAAAGGAATGATCTTTCCCGTATTCAAAAACTCATCGGATTCAACGGCTGAGATTTTATCAAAATCCGGATGAATAAGTTGTAGGTTGCCGTATCTTGTCATTACCGGTTTAGCCGATACCGCATAAATATCATTTGTGTTAAAAATATCTTTGAAAAATTTAATTCCTTGAAACCATACGCATTCAAAAAAACCGGCGTTGTCTTTCATCTTTACTTTAAATATCTGTTTCTTTCCGTATCGTATTAATTCGCTTTCAACAACTTTCCCGATTATTGTAACTTCACCTTCATACCCGTTCAATACATGTTGAGCAACTTTTGCCGAGTTTAGAATAGTTGTTCTATCCAAATGCTTAGTAGGAAAATAATGTAATAGATCTTCAACAGTGTTGATTCCGATTTTATTAAATGCTTGTGCACGTTTTGGACCAACCGACTTAATATACTGAACCGATGTTGAAAGATCTTTTGTCATGGAAAGATTTGTAATTAAAGTAACTAAAATATACTTGATTTGATAAAGATATGGAAGGAGGGATTAATGCTCGGATTTCATATCGCGAGTCATCAACTCATAAGTCATTTTCTGGGGATCACGATTTTCATACAAAGTTTTATAAACAGCTTCTATAATTGGAGTATCTACTTTTGCTTGAATTGCTAATTCTCTTGCAGACTTTGCGGTTACAACACCTTCCGCAACCATGTTCATTGCTTTCAATATATCTTTAAGTTTTCTACCTTTTCCAATTTCTTCGCCTACATAACGATTCCGACTGTGACGGCTCATACAAGTTACAATCACATCGCCAATACCTGAAAGCCCGGAAAAAGTTTCGGGTCTTGCACCAAGTTCAATTCCAAGTCTTGAAATTTCCGCAACGCCTCTTGTCATAATAGCTGCTTTAGTATTGTCACCAAATTTAGCTCCATCAACAATACCGGCACCGATAGCTATTACATTTTTTAAAGCACCGCCTAGTTCAACACCTATTATATCGGTTGACGAATAAACACGTAAATAAGAAGTCATAAACGCAGCTTGAATTTGCTCGGCTGTTTCAATACTCTTTGATGCAGCGACAACTGCAGTAGGGATTTTCTTAGCAACTTCCTCGGCGTGGCTGGGTCCGGAAAGAACCCCTATATTTTCATCGCGAATATTTTTTAATACATCTTTAATAATCAACGAAACAGTTAATAGTGTTTCAGTCTCAATACCCTTTGCAACGCTCACGAGAATTGTATCGGTGAAATCCACCTTTTTAAGTTTTTGCAGAACACTTCTGACAAATTGAGAGGGTACAGCCAAAATAATCATATGCATATTTTCAACTGCATCTTCTAAAGTGTGAGTAACTTCTATTTCTTTAGGGATTTTAATTCCGGGGAGGTAAATTTTATTGAAGCGGGTTTTGCTTAAACTTTTTGCATAAGCCTTTTTATATTCCCAAAGTGTTACATCATGACCATTGTTATGT
>DSBF01000040.1 GCA_011049495.1 Ignavibacteria bacterium | reverse complement strand
CACCATGACTATCCTAATTGGCATCCTTTAACAAATGAATTTAATCATGTTGATGAAGTTAGTGAAATCTTTACAAATAGCAATAATAAAATTGGACTAGATTTATGCTATGACGCCGGTAATGCACCACCATACTTAGGGTTGGGAAAATAAAAAATTGCAGTTAGAGAAGACGGCGTTGTTATGGATTCTATGTATATTGATTACCAAACCAGCCATCTTCCAGAATGCAGAGCGGGCGGACCTGATATAACATTTCATTATGATGCAGCAGATCATAAGATTTACTATTTTGGAACAACTACTAAAGTAACCGAAGAAACTATTTGGAATATGCTAGAAAATGTTGATTACAAACGAGCTTGGTTTGAACCATATATACCAGAAAACTTCTATGTAAGTGATGCTGGTAGTTACCCAACTCTTTCTTGGTCTCATTCATCAACTGATGCCGATTCAGTAACAGCTTACGAAATATTCAGGGCTGAAGGACACTTTGGGTTTTTTTCTCAAATTGATGAAGTTTCTGCTACAACAACGAGTTACATTGATTATGATTATGTTACTGGTAGGTCGATAAAACTATCGTATAAAATAAGAGCGAAGAACGGTTCGGTTGTTTCACAGTTTACCGATGTTCAATTTGTTTATGGTGATTTATATAAAGAAGCGGACCTAAAATTAAATTATGAGTTTGCACTCAATCAGAACTACCCCAATCCATTCAACCCGGTTACGACAATTAATTATTCTATTCCAAACCAATCATTTGTTAGTTTGAAAGTATACGACACGTTAGGAAAAGAAGTAGCCGTTTTAGTTAATGAAGAAAAAATATCCGGTAACTACAAGGTTGAGTTTAATGCGGAAACCTTACCTAGCGGAATATATTTATATACAATAACAGCCGGCGAATATAGTGACACGAAGAAACTTTTATTAATAAAATAAGATTACATTAACGACATCTCAATTAATATTGAGATGCCGTATATTTAAAAGGAATGAATTATGAATTCGTATAAATACATATTACTATTAGTAATGTTCTTCACAGGTATATATTTCTCACAAACCCAGGAAAAGATTTTATGGCCGTCATTGGCAGATTCACCATGGCCTGTTGCACGCGGAGATGTTCAAGCAACAGGGCGCTCCGAATATGTTGGTCCAAAAACCCCAAATATTATTTGGAAGAAATCCTATCCGTTTGGAATTCTAAATGGTCCGGTAATGGGTGAACGAGCTGAACTATATTTTGGGGCTAGGGCTGCAAATTATTCTATTCCTGAAACATACTTTTATTGTACTGATTCATTAGGGAATGAATTATGGCGTTATGTCGCAGACCATTGGACGGGTATTAGCTCTGCTCCTGCTATAGGTTACGACGGGACTATATATGTTGGTTCTCATAGTGGGAATTTTTATGCAATTAATTCAAATGGAACGCTTAAGTGGAAATATAGAGCAACAGAATCGTTTTTCATTGATAATTTAGTTATTGATATGGAAAACAACATATATGTAGGAAGTGTTGATTCGCTATATTGCTTTGACAAAGATGGAAAATTAAAATTTGTTAGATATTCGCCAGGCTTGTTCTCTGTTTCTATATCACCGGAAGGTGAAACATTATATGTCCCCACAAGACACTATGATAGTGAAAATAAAATATATTCTCACTATATCCGGGCTCTTGATCTAACTGGAAATGAACTATGGAATGTTGAGTTAAAGTATAGAAGTTCTGGTGCTATTTTAGTAGATAATCAAGGGAATTTATATGTCCAAGGTAAACAATTAATTGACCCTGATTTGGTTAGCTCTTTAATATGCATTAATCCCGATGGTTCGATCAAGTGGAATTTTGAAGTTCGGGCTATGGGTCATTATGGCGCTCCCACAATGGATAAGATAGGCAATATTTTCTTTTTCGGCGAAAATTCAAGCTACGAATATGGTATTTACTCTTTAGATTATAAAGGCAATTTTAGATGGTTTTGTCAATTAGATGGAGATGATGATGGTTTTGAAGATGTTCAGCATGGATTAGTATGCGATGCAGATGGGACAATATATGTTGGTTCTGCTTGGGGTAATTATCTGTATGCAATTAGTAATTCAGGAGACCTACTTTGGAAAATTCCACTCGATGGAATGTATGCAGATTCTTCACCAGTAATTGGTAGGGATGGGACTTTATATATTGGATTAAATAAAGGTGTCTATGAAAATCAGTTAGAAAACACCCTAATCGCAATAAAAGACAACCCAAACTCAGTAAAAGAAGAAGAACTACCAAGCGAATATAAATTAGAACAAAACTACCCAAACCCGTTTAATCCAACAACAAGTATCGAGTATCAAGTAGCAAGTATCGAGAATGTCACTTTGAAAGTATATGATATTCTTGGTCGCGAAATAGCAACGTTACTAAATGAAGTAAAACATCCCGGCAATTACAAATTAGAATTTAATGCGAGTAATCTTCCAAGCGGGGTTTACTTTTATCGGTTGAATGCTGGTGGGTTTTCAGAGAGTAAGAAGATGATACTTCTCAGATAAATTAATCGTAGGGACAACTCATGAGTTGTCCCTACAGGAAAAATACTCACCAAATCTTAACAAGTTTTTCATTTCTCATCCGATCGCCGGGTTGAACATCAAACGCTTCGAAGAATTCCGGCATGTTGCTTAGCGGACCAAGCACTCGCCATTGTCCCGGTGAATGAACATCTACTTTTAATCTGCGCATTAGTTCTGCATCACGAATATTGTTTTTCCACACCTGTGCCCAGCCGAGGAAAAATCTTTGTGCAGGTGTAAAGCCGTCAATCTCTTTACCGTTTTTGTATTGATCTGTTTTTGTAAATGCATTATATGATATTGTTAATCCGCCTAGATCACCAATGTTTTCACCGAGTGTCATCGCACCGTTAATTGTCATATAATTTATCGCAACATACTTATCAAATTGATCAATAAGAACTTGAGCTCGTTCATTGAATCTGTCTGCATCTTCTTTTGTCCACCAATCACGGATATTTCCTTCTGCATCATATTGTCTTCCTTGATCATCGAAACCATGTGTAATTTCGTGACCGATTACTGCACCCATCGCTCCGTAATTAATTGCATCATCAACTCTGTAATCGAAAAACGGGAACTGAAGTATTCCGGCAGGGAAAGCAATTTCATTTCTAACCGGACTGTAATAAGCATTAACCGTTTGCGGAGTCATCCCCCATTCCCATGGTTTGATCGGTTGGTTTATATCTTTCAACATTTCTTGATGATCAAAATAATTTGCTCGGATTATGTTTTGAACAAAAGAATCATCTTTAACTACTAAGTCCGTGTAATCTTTCCATTTATCAGGATAACCGATTTTTACTCCGAATCCTGAAAGTTTTTTCAATGCTTCAACTTTTGTTTCTTCGCTCATCCATTCTAAATTTTTAATACTTTCTTCCATCGATGCTAAAACATTATTAACAATATTCATTGCGCGTTCTTTTGCTTCAGGCGGGAAGAATTTTTCAACATAAAGTTGTCCGACTGCTTCACCCAATGCGCGGTTTGTTGTTCCTTGAACTCTTTTCCATCTTGGCTCTTGTTGTTTCCTTCCTTCCAAGAATGATCCGTAAAATTCAAAATCCTGAGAAACAAAATCCGAACTTAAGTAAGAAGCCATAGCATTGATGAGTGACCATCGTAAGTATGATTTCCAAGTATCGATTGATTCTTCTTGAACCATCTTGCTTACTTCTTCGATAAACTTCGGTTGACTGATATCGATATGTTTCGGATCGCCGACACCGGTTTCGGTTAGATATAAATCCCAATCAAATCCGCTAAACTTTGATTTAATTTCGTCGGTTGTAAATTTGTTGTAAGTAGCGTTAACATCGCGGTTTTCAGTTCTTGTGTTTGATGCTTTTGCCAAACGTGTTTCGAAATTCATTACTCGTTGAGCTTCAATTTCACTTAACTCTAAATCCGAACCTATTAACCGAAACATTTTCTGTAGATGCTCAACATACTTTTCTCTAATTTCTTTTGAACGGTCGTCTTCTTCAACATAGTAATCTCTATCGGGTAAACCTAAACCGCCCTGCCAAATTCCGGCAATTTCGTATTCGCTGTTTTTTGCATCTGCCGACGACATAAAATAGAAAAGTGGAGAAGCTGTGTAAATATGCATGTGTGCAATTTCTTTAATGAGATCATCTTTATCTGTAATCGCATCAATTCTTTCAAACTCTTTCGTCAAAGGTGACCAGCTCATATTTTCAATTTTGACGGTATCCATTCCAACGTTGTAAAAAGTTCCTACTTTGTAACGAACGGAATTTACATCACCGCCGGGATTTGCGGAAACATCATCAATAATTGTTTGAACCTGCTCGCGTGTTGTTTCGCGAAGTTCGTTGAATCCGCTCCAAATACTTTGATCATCGGGAACCGGATTGTTTTTAATCCATCCACCGATTGCATAGTGATAAAAATCTTCCTGAGGTGTGAAAGTAGTATCCAAGTTTGCCAAATCAAATCCTTTGATCTCTTTTTCTTTTGATGTAGAACAAGAAAGGATTAGAAATGTTGTGATAAAAATTACAAGAAAAACTGAAGTTACTTTACGCATTTTATATTCCTGTTTAATGAAAAAATAATTGCAAAATTTAGACGTTTTTGTACGGTTATTGTTCGCACTATAAAAATTTTAGAGGGTAAGATTGACATCTGCAATAATAGACAGCTTGGTGACTTCATCTAATAGTGATTGGTCGGAGAGATTTTTGAATTTATTTCTTTGATACCAGCCGAGATAATAATGATAAATCATTTCCGCACGAAGCTGCGGATTATCCGTCCCACAATCATTTAACAATACGCTAACGTATGTTATGCGCTCTCTTTCTAAATTATTCAGTTGAATCTTAGCTTTTTCGTTTGTTTCGGCAAGTTTACGGAGTTGGAATTCAAAATCCAATCCTCGCGGATTTTTGAAAACGCCAATTAAAACACGACTTAATTTTTCGATGGGTGAATTGTATAATTTTCCTATCATTTCCAGCATATTTTTGCGGGATTTGTAATAATACTCGAGGATTTGGTCAATGTAATCTTCGCGTGATTTGAAGTGATGATAGAAGCTGCCTTTTGTGCAATTAAGGATTGTCGCCATTTTCTCTACATTCAGGGCATCAATTCCGCCTTGAGAGAAAAGCTCAATTCCTTTTTTGATCCAATCTTCTGAGTTTACTTTTATGTTTGGCATTACTAATTCGTTTTACATACGATGCCGTATGTTAAATAAATAGTTGTAATTACGCAAGGAAATAATAGGTGAGAATTTTAGTTCGTTACAGTAATGGAACACCTACGGTGTTCTAAGGCGGAAGGATATTTGTTTTTTACCATAATGCAACTCCTAACGGAGTTGGAAAGCAAACTGGAAAATATTAAAAAAGCTCCGGAGGAGCTTAATTATTGTAGTAAAAATAAGATAGGAAATAAACAGAGCTCCGTTAGGAGCTCCAT
>DSBF01000514.1 GCA_011049495.1 Ignavibacteria bacterium | reverse complement strand
TTTCTATTATAAATACAGAAAGTGAAGAAGTTACTGGGAAAATTGAAGGAATTAAATATCCTTGGGGCTTCACAAGATTAGGCAATTCAAATTTTGTTGCAGTTAGCGGTTACGATAAACAGTTGGCGATAATAGATTACTCAAAAAATACAATTGTTAAAGAGAAAAACTTTACTTCTAATTTGGGTGGAATTACTTCAACAAAAGACGGAAAATTTATTTTTGTTATTGAAACAAATAAGAACTCTGCGCTAAAACTCGACGCAAGCACATTAGAAATAATCGATAGTTATCAAACAGGAAACGCTCCGGATGGAATTGGAATTTCCAAAGATGATAAAAAAATATATACTACAAATACAAAGGATGGAACTATTTCCGTTATTAATACATTAAATAAAAAATCAAAGCTGCTTGAGGTTGGCGGTAAACCGGAACTTATACATTCTAATAAAGATAATTCAGTTTTATTTATAAGCAATTTTAAGTTGAATAAAATCCACATAGTAGATACGGAAACGGATAAAATTATTCACAAAATAACCGAATTAGATTCACCCGAAGAAGCTGTGTTATCAAAATCCGGCAAGATACTTTATGTTGTTAATTTTGCCAGCAAAAAAGTTTATGCGTATGATTCAAGTAATTTTAAAAGACTTAAAAATGAGTACTCTGTAGGCAATAAACCAATCGGAATTGTTTCTGCTCTTAATGATACTAAATTATTTGTTTCAAATTACGGAGATAATTCAGTTACAATAATTAACTTGACTAACTAAAGCTGCTATTGTTTATCAACAATTTGGTGTCGATTGTTACTATTGATGATAACTTCCCTAATTACGCTTAATTACAGGTAAGTTTATGAATCTATTGTGGGATAATGAAAATTAAAACAGTTCGGCGCATAATTTTCTGCATACAATTCTTTGCTGCTAATGGAAATTTCTCTTGCAATTAAATATGGCATTACCGTTAAAGAATTGAAACAAATGTTTCATCCGTATCTAACTTTATCTGAAGGGATAAAAATAGCTGCAATCAGTTTTGATAAGGATGTTAACAGACTAAGTTGTTGTGCTGTTTAATACGGCGGTTACGGTGGAGTATGGCGACAAAGCGCTAACTTGTTTTAATTGATTGAATAAACTTACGTATTTGCTTATGAAATTCACGGCAAATAGCCAACTGATTTTCAACATAAGGTCGTTCAAAGGTAGTTAAAGCAATATAATCACCCTCCTGACGATCTTCAAAAAGCCGATCATAAAATTTAGACCATTTTACAGAAAGCAGACCTGTTTTAATAAATTCGCGATGGAAAGCGCTGCGAACACCAGAATGTTTTTTGAAACTCTTACCACGTTCAAAAAGCGCTGCACTCACAGCATAAAAAGCTGCATAGTAAATCCGGTTCATTGTAAAGCTGAGTTCATCGGCTTTGAGTTCACGCTCAGCTGAAGAAAGACTATCAAGAGCCTTAGACCACCAATATTGGATAAGTTGTGAGCGTTCCAATTGAGAATTCATATTACTACACCTTCTGCAAGTATCTCCTGATGAATCGGCAGAACAGAGTATAATCCTGATTGCCATGCTGTCTGATCAATTACGAGAGTACTTAGATTGGTATCATACTCCAGGTTAATTTCACAAACAATATCAGTAATTTGATGACGTATTGCTCTCTCCATAGGAAGTTTCGTAACTATTAGTATATCAAGATCAGATTCATTATCAGACTCTCCTCGGACAATCGAACCAAATATAACCATTTCCACTATATCGAAAACAGCATTTACTCTTTTCTTTAGTTTTGTTACAGCCTTATATTGGTTCGGCATTAATGTTATTTGATTGAGCGACCTCATTATTTCCACTCATTTTATATTTTAGTTGAAATATACGAAATTCTTGTTCCAAAAAAGCAGAGGCAGTTAGTTAACCTATTGATAAAGGTTTATTTTTAACCCCGTTTTTACGTAATACACTATTGTAAGAGTGTTTAGAGTTTATCCACCTACTCCGAAGGTTCCGAATTTTTAATGGAAATTTCTCTTGCTATTAAATACGGCATTACCGTTAAAGAACTGAAACAAATGTTTCATCCTTATTTAACTTTGTCGGAAGGAATTAAGCTTGCAGCAATCAGTTTTGATAAGGATGTTAATAAGCTTAGCTGCTGCGCTGTGTAAAATTATTTGGTATGGTTACAGTAAAAGTTGTCCCTACATCCTTCTTACTTTTTACTCTAATATTTGCCCCGATTATTTCACAGTACCTTTTTACGAGTGCTAATCCCAGACCGTTTCCTTCAAACTTTCTGCTGTAGCCATGATCCTCTTGTGTAAAGGCTGTAAATAGATCCGGTAAATATTCTTCCGATATACCGATTCCGCTATCTTCAACTTCAACGGTATATTTTTCATTCTCTTGCGAATGTAATCTTATCTTAACAAAACCCTTGTGTGTATATTTAATAGCATTATCAATTAAATTGACAAATATCTGGTTGATTGCATAATCATCCGTCTCTATTTCCGCCGTATCTAAAGTACTATCAAATATTAGTTCAAGCTTTTTGCTATTTGCAACGCTTTCATAATCCTTTATCAAATGCTTCAACAATTCTGCAAGATTAATCTTTCTTGTACTGGTCGAGTAAGTACCTATCTGAAGGTCGGTCATATTCAATATTAAGTCGATTGTTCTAATAATTCTTTTACTTGCAGAATCTATAGCGCTGAAAGATATTTCCAGTTCTTCGCTTTTTATTTCGGCAGTTTTTTCTTTTATTATATTTGTAAAACTTAATACGGCATTCAGCGGACTCCTAATTTCGTGACTCATCTGCGCTAAAAACTCAGATTTCATTTTGTCGGCAGCTTCGGCTTTTATTTGTGCTTCTCTCAATTCTTCTACTAATTTTTTATGTTCGGTGATATCGTCTTTAATAGCAATAAAATGTGTGATCTTTCCGTGGGAATTTACAATTGGTGAAATTGACTCGCTTTCCCAGAACAACTCGCCGGATTTCTTTTTGTTCAATAGTTCGCCGTGCCATTCTTTACCGGATTTTATGGTTGTCCAAAGCTCTTTATAAATATATGGATCATTTTTCCCCGATTTTAAAATTCTAGGATTCTTGCCTATAGCTTCTTCAGAAGTATAACCCGTAATTTCAGTAAACTTTTTGTTTATGTATTCAATATTACCTTCAACATCCGTAATTACTATGTATGATGAACTTTGTTCAACTCCTGCCGAGAGTTTTTTTATTTCTTCTTCATTACGTTTCCGTTCACTAATATCGTGCATGATACCGGTATAGAATTTATTGCCGGAAGATTCCCACTCGGATAAAGATAGTTCAATTGGAAAGATTTTTCCGTTTTTACGTGCACCTTCTAATTCAACCGTTTTTCCAATAACTTTATGTTCACCTCCGGTTATTACACGCTGTTTTCCTTCCAAAAGCTTTACCCAATACTTCGGCGGTATTATTATACTTAACGATTTGTTTAATGCATCTTCTTCGGAATAACCGAATATTTTTTGGGCAGCGGTATTCCACCCTATAATTTTACCATCACTGTCAGTCGTAACAATTGCATCGTTTGCAGTTTGAGTGATAGAGCGGTATCGAACTTCGCTTTCTTTAATTTTATTAATGGCTTGTTTTTGTTCAGTGATATCGTGCATAAATCCTAATATCTTCAAATCATTTTTTGTGCCTAAAGCAACGGTACTTATTTCAACATCTTTTATTGTACCGTCCTTCCTTATAATTTCCGTTTCATAAGTTTGGGAAATCGATTTGCCCTGTTTTCTTGATTTATATCTTTCTTCAACAATGCTTTTACTTTTTTCGGTTAGGAGTAATTTATAATCGAAACTGTTAGAAGTAAGTTCTTTTTCAGTGTACCCGGTTAATTCGCAAAATCTTTTATTAACATATTCATAATGTTTTTCTTTCATTACGTAAATCCCGTCGAAAGCATTTTCTACATAAGAACGGAATTTGTTTTCGCTTTCCTCAAGCTCTTTTTTCTGTTTGAGGATTTCGGATAAATGCTCAAGCCGTTCAATTTCAGCAGATGCGCGCAACCCGAATACGTGAATAATAGATTCTTTTATTTTTACATTTTCGATTGGCGACTTAAAGAGACATACTAATATTCCTATTGCATTGCCTTTCGAATCCCATAATGTAGTTCCAATGTAGCCTTCAATTTTCAAATCAATTAAAATCTTATCTGAAGGAAATATTTTTGTTACATCTTTTTCATAACTGCATAATTTTTTGTTAACACCATCCTCGCATGGCGCGCCGGTAAGATCATATGTGAAGTTTTCCCCATGTTTTCCGAATTGAAAAACAGAAATGGTATCAATTTTATTGTTGTTATCATTGTTAATTTTACCAATAAGGACAATGTCCGCGCTTAATGTTTTTGAAAGATTCTCAACCAACACATCAAAAAACTCGTCACCGACTTTTGATGCTACACCTTCAGCCAATTGAATAAATTTCTGCTCATAAGTTTTACTTTCGGTAATATCTCTTGCAGTACCAAAAATTTCTTTAACATCACCATTGTTATCGAATAAAGGAAAGTATTCGAGAATAAACCAACGCGTTTCATCCCCAAGTTCAATAATTGCTTCAGTTTTTTGATGTGCTTTAGTTTCAAAAACCTTTTTCTGTAACAGTAAAATTACATTTCGAATTGGTTCCGGTACTATGTCTTTTGCTTTTTCTCCTGTAAGATCGTTGAGTTTTGCTTTAATTATTTTCTGACCGGTTTTGTTTAGATATTTTATTCTTCCATCTTTACCAACAATTGACAATACATCCGGTATAGTATCCATAGCATTTTGCAGCCTTAATTCCGCTTCTTCTCTTTTTTGTTCTTCCTCTTGAATATACATTGCAAGTCCCAAATCACCGGATACTTCTCCAATAAGCGATTCTTCCTCTTCAGTAAAAAGATCAATGTTTTCTGTTATTATATATAGAACACCGTAAATATTATCGAGATGATTTATAAGTGAAGCAATTTTTCCGTTTCCTTTTCGCCGGGGGAGCATAATACACCCTGAACAATAATCCTCAACCGTCTCGCTTTTAATGAACGGCTGTTCTAAAGATAAACCGGTTAAACAGCCGGGAATATTTCCAGCCTTTAATTTTTCAGAGAATTCGTTAAACTCGTCCCCAATCCCATAAGAAAATAATTTATTGTAAGATTTCAGATCATTAGTTAACCCAATCCAAATAGCCGAGTAGCCGCGGCTTTCCATTAAAATTTCGCAAGTCCTATGCATTAATACATTAATATTTTTTTCGGTTACAATAAGCTGGTTCACATTTCTAATCGCATACAAAAGCGAATGGACATGTTGAAATCTTTCTTCCGCAATTTTTCTATCTGTTATATCAAAAATGTATCCTCTTAGATGAGTTAGATTTCCAGAGTTATCAAATACTCCTATCACATTTTCAATAACATGAATTTCTTTTCTGTCTTTTCTTATTAGTGTGATTTCATAATTAC
>DSBF01000244.1 GCA_011049495.1 Ignavibacteria bacterium | reverse complement strand
CGCACAGCTTTCGTGTTCAATTCCAATGAGTAGAGTTGAAGGTAAAAACATTATTACCCCGGATGGTTTAGACAATTACCGTAAAAGAGTGTTTACCAATGCGTTTGTAGAAAAAAGTGGAGTCCAATGCGGGTTCTGCATTCCCGGTATTGTTATGCGAGCTGTGGATTTAATTAATAGCAATCCTAATCCGACAAGAGAAGATATTGCCCGCAAACTTAGATCTAATATTTGCCGTTGCACCGGTTATAAAAAAATAATTGATTCAATTGAATATGCAGCGGAAGCTATTCGTGAATTAAAAGAAATTCCCGAACCGCATTTTTCAAAAACCGGTATCGGAAAAAAATATCCAAAGTATAATGCTAAGAATATGGTACTTGGTTTCAGTCCTTATGTGGAAGATATAAAACTTGAAGGCATGTTGCACGCTGCTTTAAAATTTAGCGATTATCCTCGTGCAAGGATAAAAAAAATTGATACTTCGAAAGCAGAATCGTTAAATGGTGTATTAAAAATAATTACTGCAAATGATATTCCCGGTGAAAGATATACAGGATTAATCATTAACGATTGGGCAACTATGGTTAAAGAAGGAGAGGAAACAAGATACATCGGTGATGTGCTTGCTTCCGTTATTGCAGAAAGTGAATCAATCGCAAGAGAAGCAATTAACCTAATAGAAATTGAATATGAAGTTCTCAAACCGATAACCGATCCTTTTGAAGCGTTAAAAGATGATGCACCGAAAATACATCCAAAAGGAAATATTTTATCTTCCACAAAAATAAAAAGGGGTGATAGCGAAAGTGCATTTGATGAAGCTGCTTATATTTCAAAGGGAAGATATACAACACAATTTGTAGAACACGGTTATTTGGAAACAGAATGTTCAATTGCTAAACCCGATAAAGAAGGCGGAGTGGAAGTTCTTTCGCAAGGACAAGGTATTTATGAAGACCGAAAACAAATTGCTCGAGTTCTCAATTTGCCTGAAGATAAAGTTAGAGTAATATTGGTTCCTAACGGTGGGGGATTCGGAGGTAAAGAAGATTTAACGATTCAACATCATGCCGCACTTTGTTCATTGCTTACCGGTCGTCCGGTTAAAGTAAAATTAAATCGAGATGAATCCGTTCGTATGCATCCTAAACGACACCCACTAATTATGGATTATACTGTTGCTTGTGATAAAAACGGAATGTTGACTGCTCTAAAAGCAGATATTGTTGGAGATACCGGTGCTTATGCGTCTGTTGGAATGAAAGTTCTTGAAAGAGCCGCAGGTCATGCTACCGGCGCCTATTCTATTCCTAACGCAGAAATCTTAAGTAAAGCTGTTTATACAAATAATATTCCTTGCGGAGCGATGCGCGGTTTCGGTGTTAATCAAGTTACTTTTGCTATTGAAAGCTGTATCGATGATTTATGCGAACAAGGAGGATTCGATAGATGGGAGTTTCGTTTCAATAATGCTTTGGTTGACGGAGGTGTTACTGCAACCGGACAAATTCTTAAAGGAGGGACAGGTGTTAGAGATACTTTGCTTGCAGTTAAAGATGACTTTATAAATGCTAAGTATGCAGGTATTGCATGCGGAATAAAAAATACAGGTATCGGAAATGGTATGCCTGATGAGGGAACAGTAAAAATTGAAGTTGTATCGGAAGACCACGTTATCCTTCATCACGGTTGGACTGAAATGGGTCAGGGTGTAAATACTATGGTTGTTCAGTTTTTATGCAACGAAACCGGAATAGACCCAAATATTGTTGAAGTAAAAGTTGATACCAAAGCAAATGCTAGTGCCGGGATGACAACAGCTTCAAGGGCAACTTCAATTGTAGGTAATGCTATAATAGATACGGCAAAAGAATTTATAAAAGATTTGGAAAAATATTCTTTAGCTGAACTTGCCGGTAAAGTTTATGAAGGAAAATGGATTTGTGATTGGACTACAAAACCCGAAGATTTAGATAAAGAAATAGTTACTCATTATTCTTACAGCTATGCAACACAAGTTGTTATTTTAGATGATAACGGTGAAGTTGCAAAAGTAATAGCCGCTCACGATGCAGGTAAAATTATTAATCCCAATTTATTCGAAGGACAAATTGAGGGTTCGGTTCATATGGGGTTGGGTTATGCTCTTACCGAAGAACTTGTTATGAAAGATGGATTTCCAAAGTCAACAAATTTCAGAGATTTAGGAATTCTACGAGCTCAACAAACTCCGGAAATAAAAGTAATAGGAATTGAAGTTCATGATCCAATTGGTCCTCATGGGGCGAAAGGAGTGGGTGAGATTGGATTAGTGCCGACCGCAGGTGCAGTAGCAAATGCTCTTTATCAGTATGATAAGGTTAGGTATTATACTTTGCCTATGAAAAATAGAGTTAAGTCAATAGAAAAAACTTAACACTAACAAAACCTTTTAAACACAAGGGTCACGAGGAAGGCACAACGTTCACTAAGAAAGATTTTTTGACAATTGTGAATTATTAGTGTCCGTTGTGGTTAAGCTTTTTTATAAAATAGTTACTCAACTCAATACAATTTATCCAAACAAACTTCTTTCAACAAGCTCGCATATAATATGTGCTACTGTTATATGTCCTTCTTGAATTCGTTGTGTGTTTGAAGAAGGAATAATAATCGGAACGTCGACAATATCTTTACACTTACCGCCATTGCCACCGAGTAACCCAATAACATTCATCCCTTTTGATTTTGCTTTTTCTATTGCGAGTAAAATATTTTTTGAATTACCGCTTGTAGAAATTGCAAGTAAAACATCGCCACTATTTCCAAGACCTTCAACGTTACGAGCAAATACATTTTCAAAACCGATGTCATTTCCACCGGCAGTTAAGTTAGATGTATCGGTAGTTAATGCAATTGCCGGTATCGCAGGGCGCTGTAAATCATGTGATAATCGGATCATAAATTCGGCTGCAATATGCTGGCTATCGGCAGCGCTGCCTCCGTTGCCGCAAAGAAGAAGTTTATTACCATTCTTGAAAGCTTCAACAAGAATATTGACCGCACTTATAATATCAGCAGAACATTCTTTTTCAATGAGTAATTTTACATCGGCACTTTCTTTAAGTGATTTGTGAATGAATTGTTCTTTATGCAAGTAATATCCTATTAGTTAGTCTAAAATATTATCCGATTTCAGCATAAGCTTCACTAAGAGCTTTATCAAATGATATTAATTTTGCATTATAAAATAAAGCTGTTGAAAGAATAATAGTATCTAAGCTTTTCAACTTTGATTCAACCGCAATTTTACAACAATATTCCGTAAGATTTTTGTCCACATTAATAAAATTAAAATTGGGTATGTTTTTCAATATCTCAAATACAGAGAATGCCATTTTTTCCGAATTAGTTCTTCGTATAATTGCAGAAACAACTTCAATTAGTACAATGTTTGGCAAAATGACGTTCACATTCTGTGAAATTAGATTATGAACTATTGAACGGGCTTCATTGCTTTTTTCTTCCTTCTTAACGAACATCGAAACTAAAATCGAACTATCGATAGTTGTATTACTTTTCTTTTCGTTGTTCATTTAATTCCTCTTCAACAGTAACATCATCCCATGCTTCCGAAATTTCGTCACGTAATTTATCCAGCCGTTCAATAATTTCTTTTACCTGGTACTTTTTGTTTGAGGGTCTATTTACTTTATATTTCTTTTTCGTTTTAGACATTATTACACACTTTTTATTTCAATTTACTCAAAATATAATTAAATCTCTTTCAGTTCGTTAATGTGCACAGCATCTGCAAACTCCTCGATTTTACCCCAATTACTTTCATTTTCAAAAAAGTTGCCGGTTACAATAACTTTTGCGCCGCTCCGTACTTTTTCAAATGCTGTTTTAGGATCACGAATTCCGCCGCCAACAACTATTGGTAACGAACAATATTGCGAAACCATTTTAATCATCTCATTAGGAACAGGCAAATCTGCACCCGAACCGGCTTCAAGATAAATTAATTTCATTCCCATATATTCTGCAGCAAGAGCAGTTGATGCCGCAATCTCCGGTTTATTGCGTGGTATCGGTTTACTATTGCTAATATATTCTGCAGTTGTTGTTTTGCCGGATTCAATTAACAAATAACCTGTGGAAATTGGTTCTATACCATATTTTTTTATTAACGGGGCGGCAATTACATGTTTACCTATTAATTGATCAGCATTTCTTCCGCTTATTAATGAAATATATAGCAAAGCATCTGCCTTAGAAGAAATTTGATCAACACCGCCGGGAAAAATAATTACCGGGATAGAACAACTCGATTTAATTGAATCGATTGTTTCATCAATATTTCCATTTAAAAGTAAACTCCCACCGATTAAGAATCCGTCAACTCCCGAGTCTTCACAATGTTTTGCAAATTTGGAAATCTTATCTGTGGAGAGTTTATCCGGATCAATCAGAATTAAATAGGCAGCACCTTTTTTTGCAATTATATCTTGTAAATAGTTATACGTTTTCAATGTTTTATTTCTTTATTATAATTGAATTGTAAAATAGTAAAGATTGAGAAAATTCTCACTACTTATTTAGTAATTGTGATTTGATGAAGAAAAGAAAAATAAAAGATAATTCCCAATTCCCACTTTACTGTGATTTCAGTTGTAAGTATGCTGATTTTTCTGATCCGGAATCAATCGGTGCTTGCAGAAAAGAATTAGCTGTTTGGTGTAAACATTTTAAACGTTATAACAATAAACACAATAAATGCTTCGCAAAAATTTAGTTACATAGTGGCTTTGTGGAATTCAAACAATTTCAATTTCATATCAGTTTTCCAATATATATTATATTGAAAATCCATCCCTTTCACAGTCATTCGAGTATCCATCGATTCGTAAATATCTTGAATAACATCTTCCGGAATAATTACGGTTATAGTTTCGGTTGGTCCTTGAATATTGTAAACATCTCTTGTCGGAGGTCGGTCAGGTAAAAATTCATGTGGAACGCCGTCAATATTAAAAATAATTTTTTCAAAAAAAGGCCATTGATTAGAAACATAAGATGCTGCAATGGAAAATGTTTTTTTATCTTTTTCTTGATAACAGAAAAATTGAATTTCGGTAAAGAAACTTGTTGTTTCATATTCACCTTTTACCTGCAAACGAGGGGAGACGTAATTAATGATATCGGGATTACTTTCCGATACATTCTTGGTAATATTAAATCCACCGCATGAATTCAGAATCAAAACAATAATTAAGGGAAAAAATATTTTTTTCATATCTTTCAAATGATTTGTTCAAATTAATTGTTCCAAATTACTTTATTCTATCATTCTATCCAAACCTCAAAAGAGGAGTAGTTATGACTAAATACAAATTAACTGTTTACAAAAAACAATTCCTACTCCGATGACCAACTTATAGATTTTATGATTAAAGACCCTGATCTTGTTGAACGCTTGATTGTAGAGAAAGGTTCTAAGGCAGTATTAGCTCGTCCGATTGACAAAGTTGACGAACGGGTCAGCGGATTATTTGGTGGCAAAGCGCTCTATTTGTAAATT
>DSBF01000086.1 GCA_011049495.1 Ignavibacteria bacterium | reverse complement strand
TTAATGTATAAAGTATCGCCGAATCCTCTTTTTCATTAATCTTACTCTTTAATTCCGCCTTTAATTTTTCAAATCCTGCTTGAGAAATTTCTCCTTCGCAAACAGAATTTTGAACCCAGTTTAGATATCTGCGTACAATTTTAAGAATCTTGGTAACTCTTTTAACGTTCACATCATAAACAAGGATTACATACATAGCCCTCACCAACTTCCGACAATTGACCGCCGACGACCGACCGCAGACCGAAATCTCAAGATTTCGCTTACCAGCGAGCTACAAACGGCTGATAATCCTTCTCCCCCATCAAATGTTTCTCAAGCTTATAAAGCTCTAATCTAATTAAACGTCTATATGAAACATCTTTCCCAACAGATGAATGCTTTATGGTGGTTTTAAGTCGATTCTCAAGCTCCTCAACAAATATGGTTCTTCCCTTTTCTTTCAAATAAATGCCTTTAAGTTTTTCCTCAAAATGATTGGATTTGAGCATGCCTTTATTTAAAAGACTAAATATGATTCGGTCCACAATGATAGGTTTAAAAATTTCAGCAATATCTAAATTTAAAGTAAAACGACGAAAATTTGTTGTATGCAAATAACCGATTCTAGGGTCCAGATGGGTTTTGTATATCTCGCTTAAAACGATGGTGTAAAGGATAGAATTCCCAAAACTTATTAAAGCGTTAAGCCGATTCTGCGGTGGTCTCTTTGTTCGAGAGTCAAATGAAAATTCCTCGCTTTTTATAATCTCGTCAAATGACTGATAATAAAAACCGCGGATGTTTCCCTCAAAAGCCATTAGCTCATCGGTTGAGTTAGACTTACCGATACCCTCTTTTAAATTTGAAATGGAATCAAGCACGCAACCTAAAGAAGCTCCCCTGGAATTATAATAACCCAAGACCTTCTCTATATTGGCAACAGCTCCCTCAACAAAAGCTTTTGCAAGCTCAAGACGTCTCTCTTTATCAAGATAAAACTCAGCTTGTTTAAGAATCATATAACCGGAATTATAATGCTCTCTAGGATAAAAAGAACCAGAATAGTAGCCATAGTAGTTGAAGAAGTGAAGAATGATCTCTTTTTGGCTTAAAAAATCGAGAAGTTTCTTATTTATGCTTACCTCTCCAAAAATCATCATTTCACAAGTATTTTCAACCGGCACATATTTTTTACCACCCTCTTCGTTCTCAAAGAAAATGGTATTTTGTTTCCTCTTCAATTCACCGTTTGAAAAGATATAAATTGTTTTTTTCATTTTTAACGTCCGTTGTCAGTAGTCCGTAGACCGACGTCTCTTATCTATTTCTTCTTTATCGTCTTACGCAATGCTTGAAGTTTTGCAAATAGCTTGTCGCCGAATTCATAAGCTGACTCAAATACTTCTTGCGTTATATAATTTCGTCTTCTTGCTAGATGCAAACAAGCAATAACTTCGACACAAGAACGGATTGACATACTAAGAAATCTCGCATACTCAGGGTTGCTTTGTGTAGTTGACCCCTCGGCTATGTTCAAAGATATAGATGTAACTGCTCGAATTATTTGAGATTTTAAGTTGAATTCTTCACACGAGGGCATTTGAGCAACAATTTTATATATTGCGTCTGTGTATTCTAGAGCCATATTCCAAACTTCCAGCTTTTCAAACTTAAAACCCATACAAGCTCCTTGCACATCATAGTCCGTCGTCTGTGGTCGTAGACCGCGGTCTATGGTCTACAGATGCACCTATGCTCAGCAAAATTACCGATAAACATCTTCATAGAACTAGGGAATACAGCGAAATCCTTGCTTGGCAAAATGTGAGTCAAAAGCAAAAATAACTTCTACTCCCAGCTGCCGCATAACCTCAAAACTTACACAATCAACGAAGCTGAGTTTTCTCTTTGATGCTGCAATTAATGCGCTCGTGGCAGCTTTGTGAATAACCTCGTCAATCCATTCAATGCTTATAAGGGGGACCACATCGTCATTGAATACTCTTACCGCCTTCATCCCAAAACGGCTTTGTATAAGAGCAAGAGTTTCCACCAAAATATAGTTATGACAAATAAGTGGCTCCTCCGACAAGATGAGCTTTTCCCAACTTTGTGCCGCCTTTGAATGATTTAGGTCTCCAGCGTCTAAAACAGCCAAAAAGGCAGAGGTGTCAACAAAAACTCTCATTTATATGCCTCGCTTAAATACTTGTCGTGAGCAGTTGAAAGATCGGTAAGGCCCGAGCGAAAGCGCCCAGATGCAGCAATGGCTCGCTTGCGTCGTTCCGCATCCTCAATAGCAGTATTTGATTTAATTAAAGTATTCACTGCCTGTCGTATAAGGTTAGCCACGGAAAGATGCCTTTTCGCTGCCATTTTTTTAAGACGTTCTGCTTGCTCTTCCGTTAATTGAATCTGTGTTCTAATCATTATCAACCCCCACAAAAAAAATTTTATCATGATTACTTTTATGGTTAAATGATAGCAAAATCCCATCAAAAGTAAAGTTAGAAAAATAAGAATCCTTAGCTCTTCAAGGTTTTACAATTCACAATTCACGACTTACGATTCACAATTTACAAATTAAAGTCCTGAAGTCTGAAGCTGAAATCTGAAGTTAGAGACTTTTTTGAAAAGACCACAAGAGCTTGCCCACCTCTTCTATTAAATTATTTATATTTTGTAAATCCTCAGCTTTTAAATAACCTAATCTAGTTGAGAAATCTACCAAGTATTCTGTTTCAGCGAGCGAACCCAAAGAAATATTCAAAAAATGATTCAGTTCTTTTTTGCTTTTCCGGTTATAACCCTCAACAATATTGGTTGGAATAGAAAGAGAAGCCCTTCTAAGCTGAGAAGTTAACCCAAACATCTCACTTTTAGGAAACGTCTTAGTTAACTTATAAATCTTAAAAGCTACCTCATCGGCTTTTTGCCAAACAATTAATTTCCTATAATTTGCCACTCTTTTACTCTCTCCCCTTCAGCTCTTTCACAGCACTGAAGCACTGAAGTTCTGAAGGATGAAGCCCTGAAGTCTTCTTCTAGCTCTTCCAGCACTTCAGACTCCCGAGCGTCAGCTCTTCTAGCCCTTCAGTTCTTCAGCTCTCAAGTCTTCAGCTCTTTAGCACTTCATCCTTCAGCACTAATCTATACCCAGCAAAACTCCCCATAAGCACACTTAGAACAAAAACGAATCTTTTTCGGCTCTGGTGGAGTTTCACTTGAAATAATTTTAGTAATTTCATCCATTGCTTTTTCCAGTTCTTTTTCAGTATTACTGTTAAGCACAACTGGTATCTTCTTTTTTTCTTTGGGAATAAGCAACTCGCCTTCGGCTCTTATTCCTGCTTGTTTTAGGCGATACAAATAAAAAGCAAGTTGCATCTTGGCTGAACTTTCAAATTTCGAGGATTTTTTAACTTCCCCTATGACTATTTTTTTGCCATCTCTTTTAAGAAGATCTATCTTGATGTTGCCGATCTCAATTTCCTTTTTCTCTCTTGAATAACTTTGTTCACCTAGAAACCTTCCCATTTCAAGAAAATAATTATCTTGGCAAGCATCAAACTCGTGAGCCATCAACCAGACTTCACGAGGACAAATATAGTAGTACCAAATTAATGTGCCTGTTATTTTTTTACTCATCAGATAAAAAGTAAAAGTTATTTATGACTCGGTTAACTTACTCTTTTTTTGAAATTTTAATACAAAATATTGCAATAAATCATTGTAACCTGCTACACCTTGTAGTTATTATTTGTAAGAAAGTACTGAATTAATAAAGCTATTTATACATAGTGGGGAAAATAAGGAACTGAAAATTCCGCTTAGCAAACTCAAAATTTTTTCTTTTTCCCATCAATATTTTATCTCCACTTCATTTTCAATGCATTCTATTAAAAAGCTGCAAAACAATCCCTGTTTATCCAGCCTTTTCTTTCAGAATATTTTGAGCCATCTTGAACATACTGATAAGGACACCATTTCATTTCACTATCCGTATAAAAATTATCAAACTGCATACCATCTTCAATTTTGACATTTATAACATATTGCGAAACTCCTTTGTTCAATTCCTTCAGTTTGCTTTTTATATCCATCTTTTCTTCTAAGCTCTTACTTTCACTAAGATTTGAGAATAAATTTTCAAATCTTGAATTAAAATTCTCATATAATCCTTCTTCGTACTCAATAAATAGCGGAATCTGGAATGGAATTTTTTCCATAAAATTCTTATTATAAACATCGAATACATCTTGGAACTCAAGTTTTTTAATCTTGTCTTCTAAAATAGGATCCGATCTGGTTTTATCAATCACTATTTTAAAATAGTCTTTTAAAAAAGGAAGGATTTTGTTTTCGCGAATTTCATTATTTAATAATTGTTTTACTTCTTCATAAGATATATCTTTTGTGTGATAAGGGTTATTGCCGATTTTATCAGTAACTATTAATTTAGCAGTCTTTCTTATCTCTTCGCGATTTTCTCGATTCACACGTCCAGCAGATTGGATGATGCTTGATAGCGGAGCAAATTCTCTATATCCAATATCAAAATCTAAATCAACGCCAGCTTCAATAACCTGTGTCGCTATTAATATTGTCTTTTTAGATTCACCTTTATTGCTATTTTCTAATCTTTTCTTCACCCTGTCGAGTATTGATTTTCGATGGTTGGGTATAAAGTTCGTATTCAATAGAAAAAGCTCGTCCTGTTTGAAAGAATTTTCCAGCTTTTCAAATAATTCAAGAGAAAGTTTTTTTGTGTTTACAATACAAAGAACAGAATTAACCTTCTCTGATTGTTCCAGAATTTTTTCAGCCAATATATCTGAATTATTTATTGATTCATTTAAAGCTAATGAATACCTGTTATTAAAATCCAATGCATAATAACGATTATCCAGCAGCTCAAGTGACAATTCTACATCAAGAAAGTTCTTTATAGCTGGAATGGTCGCGGACATTAATATAAAATCAATATTAAACTCTTTGGCCAGATAATTGATTATAATCGAAACATCTTTTAACAATACTCTGGGAATCGCCTGAATTTCATCCATATTAATGACTGAATCCCTAAGTGTCCAAAATTTTACTAAATCTTTATTTTTATTTGAAAAAAACATGTTGAATATCTGATTAAAAGTCGTAACGATAACTTTGTCCAACGCCCAAGAAGAACTGAGATATTCATTCTGCTGTCTTAATCGTTTTTCGTCTTGTGTTTGCTCTTGCTCTTCATTTAATTCTTTATCATCGTCACTATAGTTTTTAGATTTTGTGAGGTGATGATATTTTAAAAGCTCACACCCATCAATAATTTTGCTATATTCTTCAAAGGTCTGATCAATTATTGAGGTCATAGGCAACGCATTTATAATTCTTTTCTTACTTTTATCCTTTGCTATTTCCAGCGCTAAATGAAGAGCAGTAAATGTCTTCCCGATTCCAGTAGGTGCTTCTATAAGAAAAATTTTTCTTTCTTTTTCTGACTTATACTTGTTTATTATTTCTACACGTGCCTGATTTCTGATTTCCGACAATTCATTCTTTTTTGAATTTAATAATTTCAGTAATTTCTCAAT
>DSBF01000173.1 GCA_011049495.1 Ignavibacteria bacterium | reverse complement strand
ATAATCTTAACTTTATTACTTACATTCAGCAAAGGCGAACCGAATGAGTGGCTTGGCGAAACTTGGGGATTCACAAAACAGATCATGCCTTTGCTTGGTGCAGGAGTTTTGGTTGCGGGATTTTTACTCGGTTCAGCTGACAATAGTAACGGTATTATTCAGAACGAATGGATTGCAAATTTAGTCGGCGGCAATTCCTTGTTCTCAAATTTCTTTGCTTCTATTGTCGGTGCGTTTATGTACTTTGCTACGTTAACGGAGATACCAATTTTACAGGGATTAATAAACAGCGGCATGAGAAAAGGACCTGCGCTCGCATTATTATTAGCTGGACCGGCATTATCGTTACCGAATATGCTTGTGATAAGAAGTGTGATCGGTACTCAGAAAACAGTAGTATTTGTATCACTTGTTGTAATTATGTCAACAATAGTTGGAATGATTTATGGCTCAATCTTTTAAAAGCATAGACCACGGATTGGACGGATTAAACTGATCAACACGGATTTTAAATCGGTGAAAATCCGTTATATCCGTTTAATCAGGGGTCTTTGCAATCACATTAAAATAAATATGCATATAAATTATTAATCAATGGAGGAAGAAATGACAATTCTACATAAAGACATTACTGATAAAGTTTTGAGATCATTTTACAATGTCTATAATACATTAGGTTACGGTTTTTTAGAAAAGGTTTATGAAAACTCTATGATGATAGAATTGAATGAACTGGGGTTGCATTGTGAAAGACAAAAGCAAATAAAAGTATTTTACAAAGAAAAAGAAGTCGGTGAATATTATGCAGATATTCTTGTTGAAAATAAAGTGATTTTGGAATTAAAGGCTTGTGAAGTTTTAATGCCGGAACATCAAGCACAATTATTGAATTACCTAAAAGCTACTGAAATTGAAGTAGGATTACTTCTCAACTTTGGGCAGAAGCCGGAATTCAAAAGAATGATATTGGAGAATAAACTAAAACCGAAAAACAAATAGACCGCTGATGTAACGGATTAAACTGATCTGCACGGATTTAAATCAGCGAAAATCCGTTGCATCCGTTTAATCCGCGGTCCATAAAAGGGAGAGATGAAGTGCATAACATCAAAGTAGTAGGAAGCGGATGCCCGAACTGTCTAAAGTTAGAAACACTCGTGAGAGAAGTTGTTGATGAAAATAGTTTTAAAGCAAATATCGAAAAAGTAACCGATGTAAATGACTTTGCAGACTTAGGTGTGTTTATGACGCCTGGTTTAATTGTAAACAATAATGTTTTAAGTCAAGGGAAAATCCCGACAAAATCTACACTGGAGCATTGGTTGAATAAAGAGAAAAACCAATAGATCGCCGATGTAACTGTCAGCAGACTTCGCCGAACTCCGGCAGATTGGACTGATCTGCACGGATTAAAATCGGCGGGAATCCGTTGCATCCGTTTAATCAGCGGTCTATAAATTTGCGAAGAAATAGAAAAGAAAGGAAAAATATGAGCACCCTAACAAAACGACTTTCATTTTTAGACAGATACTTAACATTGTGGATATTCCTCGCAATGTTAATCGGAGTTTTCTCCGGACACTTTTTCCCTTCGGTTGCAACATTTTGGGATTCGTTCAGCGTCGGTACTACTAATGTGCCTATTGCAATCGGATTAATCTTAATGATGTATCCACCCCTTGCAAAAGTTAAGTACGAAGAACTGCCCGATGTTTTTCGAAATGTTAAAATTCTTTCATTGTCATTAGTCCAAAACTGGATTGTCGGTCCGGTAGTTATGTTCGTTCTTGCAGTATTATTTTTACAAGACTATCCCGAATATATGGCGGGATTAATTTTGATCGGATTAGCACGCTGCATTGCAATGGTTATTGTATGGAATCAACTAGCAAAAGGTGATACGGAATATGCCGCCGGACTTGTTGCATTCAATTCAATATTTCAAGTACTTTTCTTTTCTGTCTATGCTTATGTCTTCTTAACAATTTTACCGGAATGGCTTGGACTCCAAACCTTCGCTGTTGATATTACAATCGGACAAATAGCGGAAAGCGTTTTCATCTATCTCGGTATTCCATTTATTGCCGGAATGTTGACGAGATACTTTGCGTTAAAATATAAGACCAAAGAATGGTATGAAAAGAAATTTATTCCTCGGATAAGTCCGATAACATTGATTGCGTTGCTTTTCACCATTCTTGTGATGTTTTCACTTAAGGGTGAATATATTGTAAAAATTCCGCTCGATGTTGTAAGGATTGCAATTCCGCTGGTACTTTATTTTGCGATAATGTTCTTTATATCATTTTATATAGGTAAAAAGATCGGCGCCGATTATTCCAAAACCACAACTCTTGCATTCACTGCAGCAAGCAATAATTTTGAACTGGCAATCGCTGTTGCAATAGCCGTATTCGGAATAAACAGCGGCGAAGCTTTTGCGGCAGTTATTGGTCCTTTAGTAGAAGTTCCGGTCTTGATTGCGTTGGTTAATGTCGCGTTATTTTTTCAAAGAAAATATTTCGGCGGCAAAGTTGAACCGGCGGATATTAAAGCGCCAGATGTATGCGCAACGGAAATTTCCAATAAAAAAGTATTGCGGGATATAACAGATAAAAAATAACACATTAGTTTTTATTTTGGGGAAATCCACCAAACAAAGAAAAAATAAATTTCACACTTTAAAAAATTATCGGTAATTTTGAGCAGATTAAGAAAATTCCAAGCGAGAAACTACATTATGACTAAACAAGAGATAAAGCAAAAAGAGGAGAAACTTCTTGAAATGACTGGAGCTTTTTGCACTCAAAAATTAGATGATGACTACTTTCAATTATGTGAAAAGCTAATTAAAAAGCTCGGAAGAAAAAGAGATGTTCCATTTCAGAGAGGTAAACTTGAGATTTGGGCAGCTGCTGTTGTTTATGCTATAGGCTCGATAAATTTCTTGTTTGATAAGTCATTTGAACCATATATGACAGCTGACCAAATTAGCGAATACTTTGGGACAAAAAATTCAACGGTATCCAACAAAGCACGAGAGATTAAAGATATGTTTGACATGTGGCATTTTAGTCCTGAATTTTCTACAAAAAGAATGACAGAATCAAATCCTTTTAACAAAATGGTTATGGTTGATGGATTTATTGTGCCGATTGATACTTTGCCTGATGATTTGCAACAAATGGTCAGAGATGCCAGAGCAAGAGGAGAAGATATAGAATTTCATACAAATAGAGATGAATAATTGCCAGTGGCAAACGTTGGCAGCAAGCAAAAAAAACAGGTATAGCACATGGATACAGATGATTTATCAAGAGAATCTTACGACGGAATTTTAATTGAGGCTGAGAAATTAACACATGATTTGACTTTACGATTTGGAGTATTATCTGGTGATTGTAAAAATGAGGCTGAATACCTTAATAAAGCGGAAAAACTAACCAGAGAATTATTGCAACTGGAAGACTGGGAGCTTGACGATTTTTTTTGGGGGAATCCACCCCAAAAAGAGAGATTAGAATCTACTTGCAAAAAGATATTAGAAAATATTGAGAATGTAAAAACTATTCCGATTGAGAAGCGTAAATTTGATTTTTAAGCTTCACTCGGTTTTTATGATTCAGCCCACTCTAAAAACCGAAAAACTCAAATTGTCATTCCCACGAAAGTGGGAATCTATACAATAAATGAAGTTTTGAGATTCCCGCTCGTCTCGGAGACGAAGTCAACGGATTTTCACGGGAATGACCTTTTTGGAGCGGATTCATGATTATATATTTAGTTGGTATAAGCTGTGTAGGTAAAACAACAATTGGGAAAATGTTGGCTGAAAAAATTGGTTTTTCATTCTTTGACCTAGATTTAGAAATTCAGAAATATTATAAAAAACCTATTGAACGAATTCAAGATGAGTGTTTTACAACGAATGGATACAGAGAGAAAGCAAGTGTTGTTTTAGATTATCTGTTTTCAAAAAACATTGATTCGGTAATTTCTGGAACACCATCAGGATTGAAATTTTCATATCTTCGAGTGTATAAAAAACACAAGGCAAACAAAGACTTATATTCAATTTTTATAAATGATTCATTTGAGAATGTCTTGGATAGGTTAACCTTTTATGACAAGGACTCAAATCCGATAACTGAAAAACTTGATGAATCAAAGAAAAGGAGATATTTAAAAAAGATTCGAGCGGATTATAATTATTTCAAGGAATCTTATAATAGGGCAGATTTTCAGATTAACATTGATAACGTGAGATTAGAAAACATACCAGAAATGATTATTGAAAAAATCGGGCTTAACGAACTAATGCTTGCTGCCAACACGCGGTCATAAAACATTGCGCGGATAGTACTATATTTGAATAAAATAACATTTAATGGGCGGCTTTGCGGGCTGATACGTTTGAGCTTTGAAGTGCGCAACGATTTTATACCGCCAACGGTTGTGCATCATACAAAACCAACAATAAAATAAAAAAACTTTATGAATTTAGTAGAATTACAAAGACATTTTGATAAAGTAATGCATCAACAAAACAATCAGGGTATTTCCGATTTCGAAGGGTATTCACCTTATGAAATGACTCAAATATTGTATTCTACCTTTGAAGCAGAGAGTCCGATTAAATTGCAAAAACTATCCGGTTCAGATTATCAAAAGATTCCAATCCTTAACCAGATTAAATATCTAACCGGCTTGCTTGACAAAGCCGGAGAAATTAAACTAACAAACAAGGGATTTTTACCTACAAAAATTGTTTCCGAACTTTATCAGCAAGGATTTTTAAAAGATGAATACATTGAAAAAGGCATTACAAAATTATACAAAGAGACTGATTCAATGACCGTTAACTTAACAAGAATATTGATTGAACTTGCGGGATTGGTAAAAAAGCGTAACGGAAAATTGAGCTTAACAAAATCATCTGCTAAAATTCTTGCGGATAATTACGAGTTATTGCGTTTGATACTGTTGACATTCGCAACAAAATTCAATTGGGCATACTACGACGGATACGGTGAAAATCAAATCGGGCAGCTTGGATGGGGATTTTCATTGATCTTACTGTCAAAATATGGAAATGAAAAACGATTGGATTCATTTTACGCTGAGAAATATTTTAAAGCATATCCAAAATTATTAGAATCTGTTGAAACGAATTATGGAACGTTAGAAAGTAATTCAACTAATTGTTATTCAATTCGTACATTCGACCGGTTTTTAGATTACTTCGGATTGATTAAAACTGAAGAAGACAGCGCTGGGCTCAATATTAAGAAATATTTCACCAAAATAGATTTATTTGATAGATTAATAAAATGCACGCCGCACAAAACTCGGTAATAAAATTCGTACACTGAAATATTTGCGAAATCCTTTCTCCGGCACTCAATAATAAATGAAAAATAATTTACTCAGGAGTTACCCTAAATTTTAAATAAGTATTCATCTAAGTTGTTTAGTTTATTACACATTTAGCAGTTAGCAAATGGAAAAATTAATTAGTCACCTTACGCACAAACATTGAAGGTTGCTTGTTTTTAACCTTCAATGTTGCATTAATAGGCT
>DSBF01000181.1 GCA_011049495.1 Ignavibacteria bacterium | reverse complement strand
TACCAGAATTGCGAGCAAAGGAGGCGTGGTATGTATTACGATTAAGTCGCCTGTTTTCATAAATATTAACCTTAACATCACACTAATTGAAAACGAAGCGATATTAAACATACGTCCTAAAAAACTGTCCTTTTGAAAATTGGTTGAAGGCAAATAATGTATGTGAATCCCTTTGTGATTTCGGTATTTAGGTTGTCGGATTCGAGTTGTGTAGGATGGTTGGGCGCACCAAACTTCCAAAACATACTCAGAAGTTTCTTTAATTCGTTCAAAAAGTTTGGTAAACAAGTTAGAAACCGCAACCTGATCGGGATAAAAAACCTGCGAGATTAAAAGTATTTTTTTCCTTTTGCTCATCTAAAAAGTTGCTTAATATTATTTTCGAATAGTTTACGCGAGTAATTTGAACTATATCTACTTAATAATTCTTTGCTTAAACCCTGTTTATCGTTGTATTCTGAAAAATGGATTATTTTTTTCTTTAGCATTTCCCTATTTTGTGGTACAAATAGGAACGGGTAATTTGCACCTAACATATTAGGGATATCGCCAACATTAGTAGCAATTGCTGGAACACCCAACGACATTGCCTCGAGTATAACAAGAGGTTGCCCCTCGTTCCATGACGGGAGTATTAAGCAATCGGTATCAGAAAGCCATTTTAAAAGCGACTTCCTGTCGGGATTTGGAATTAACTCCACATTAGAGGTTTTAGTTTTTTTAAGTTCTTCATAAAACCCCAAATCGTATACATTGCCAAACACTTTTAAATGGTACTGCCTCAACCTCTCATCAGCAAAAGCATCAATCAGATCGCCCACCCCTTTTGTACGTATAAAATTCGAAATGCAAATAAATCTATTCTTATAGATAAAAGTCTCTCTCGTACCCATTCCCTCAAGTAATGATGTATTGGGAATTACAACAGTATTAGTTTTTGGAAAAATACTTGATAAATCGGCCTCAAATTTCTTGCTTAACACTACAACCTGCCTAAAAAAAGATAAATTTAATCTGAATATAAACCTGTTAAACAAACTTTTAGCAGCCCAGTAAAAAATATCGCCCCGATGGATATGACCAATAATTGCAGAATGAGGCGAAAACAATTTTACCCACAAACAAGTAAGGAAAAGCCTTACCTGCCCTGCTGCTGACAATGGAATGTTAAGGTAAACATACTTGGTTCTGTAACTCAGTAAGAATTTGAGCAGGGAGAAGTGTGAACCTAAAAGATAATGTAGGGCCCGTTTTATCCCTTTGTAAACCCATGCCGACTCGTCAATAATATGAACAGCTCTACCTTGTTCATTTAGAATATCACGTACCAAAGCATTAACCATGCTGATACCGGTATGGGTAGCTGGGGGAAAATCGCCAAGTATCAAAACATCAATTTTTTTCAAAGCGATTTAGATTTTAAAAAGTAAAGTACATGATTCAGTGGCCAATCGCATTCAAAATGGCGGCGATTAATTATCCTCCCATCAAACGAAAAGTAATGCCGATAATTATCCTGGCTATATACATACGGGAAGGTTTTGCAAGCAACCTCAACAGCAACCTCACTTATGTATTTTAATTGTCCAAAAGGAAAAGCAAAATGTATTACCTCAACACCCAGTTGCTCCTCTATTCTTTTCTTACTCCCCTCAATTTGATGTTTGAGAAAACCAAGATCATCTGTTTTTAGCGACAGGTGATCGAGTGTATGTGCACCAATAGTATGCCCCTCCTCCAACAACTGCTGGATCATCGGCCAGCTCATAGGGTTTTTGTCGGTTAAAACTACATTTTTTTTAAAGTTTTCCTTATAATTTTGGTCACCATCAATAAAATTTGGGTTGATAAAGAATCCAGCTTTTAGGTCCCAATAATCGAGTACAGGTTTTATTTTACTGAAGCACTCTTCAAATCCATCGTCCCAGGTAAATGCCACAAGGCAATCGTTTTGAGGGAATTCTCTATTTTTAATTTTAAACGCAGCCTCCTCAAAATCAATAAATTTCACGCCATACCCTTTAAGACTTTCAAGAAGTTTGTGAAATATTTCAGGAGGTGTATCATTTTTTAGACTTAAGAAATGACCGTTTAAGATATGAATACCAGCATTAGGTTTTGCGCTTGTTGAAAGAAAATTGATAAGATGCTTCCTAAAAAAAGACCGATATTTTAAAATCACTTTATTCACCGCTAATCAATTTTTTCCAAAACAAAAGAAACCACTTTACTACTAACCGTTTCAGGGAAATACCCAAATTCGGCAAGTGTTGCCCTGCAGTCATTCCGGATCGACTCTGTATTAGTATTCAATTTTTCAGCCCAAGTAGTAACGCAATCGCTTAGGCTATTAGGGTCGCTATCATGAAAAAAATCACCATTTACTCCAGGTTTAAGCAATTCAATCTCAGGACCATGCTCATGCATGGCATCGGTTGTTATAACGGGTAACCCATAAGAGAGTGCATGAGCCATTGAAAGTCCAATACCACCAGGGTAAACAAACAGGTGGGCCGATGCAAAATATTTTTGCAAATCTGTTCCATACACAGGTCCAATAAATTCAAAATGTTTTTCAACCCCTAATTCTTCAGCTAAACTAACAATAGGATTAATATCACCTCCGCCAATGATTAGACACTTTAGCGATGGTATTTTATGAACAATAGGTACTACTGCTTTAACCAGAACATCCAGTTTTTTTTCAGGGGTAATTCGCCCAGAAAAAAGTAAGGTAAAACAATTATTTTCTTTATGATCAACTTTAAAACCATAATCTTCATTGTTCATCGAATTACCAACCACAATAACCTTATTGAGGGGTAAACCAAACTTCTGCATTCTTAATAAACCTGCACTACTGTAAGCCAATACACCGGCCGAGTTACGATAAAAAATCTTTCGTGCTAAAAATCCAATTCGTCCCTGTTTCCCTTCGGTTGCATGTGACCACCAAATAAATTTAATACCATGAATTTTGGCCCATAGAAAAATTATAATAGTATGCAGGTGATGAAAATCGACACCTGAACAAACAATAGCATTGGGCTTATAATGTTTTTCATATTTTAAAGCATTTTTAAGATAATAGAAACGATGTCCAAATAAGTTAAAGGTTATGTAGTTACCTAAAATAGCTTGATCTATATGCACTGGTCGAACTCCTTCATATTCGTTGCCTGCTAAAATGGCGCACGAAAAATACCCATTAGAGAATATCAAATTAAACGTATCTCTACGATAATGAGCAATTACTGGCTCTATGAACAATACCTTTTTCAAGAAATTCTATTTTCGTATTTTTTAATAACAATCACAAGTAAAACAATCATCGAAGTATTTGCCATTATCTCGAAAATAGTGTATAGTGCAATAAAATCATGAAACATTAAATGTGAAAAAAAGATTAATGAAACTATAAGGGTAAAATAGAATAATTGCCAAATGCTTTGCCAAATAATTTTATTAAGCGCTACAAAAACCGAGGTAAATGATGAGGTAATGAAATTTAGCGCAAAAGGCCAAACCAATAATTTGGCCATTTGTCCCGATTGAGCCCATTGTTCACCAAAAATGAAAACAAAAAGTGTTGTGCCAAAAATAGATATTACAATAATTTCAAAAAAACTAATTACCAACGTCATAACTATTAAAGGTTTCAGCTCCTTAAAGAATGGTTTTCTGTTTCTAAAACTATCCGATACTCTATTTAGAACAACACTCGAAAAAGAGCCTGCAACAAGGGCAAGGGGAACTGAAAGAATTAGCTTTGTGAGGTCAAAATACCCAGCCTGTTGCGAAGTATAATACTTATTAATAAAAACAACCGGGAGTAAGTAACTGGCTGTGCTCATTAAGCTGGGGATTAAACTAAATCGAGGAAAATCAATGTACTTATTTAAAAGATAATTTAGTCTGTTAAGGCTAAATTTTTTAACGGAGAATCCCATTTGGATCGATTGCCACAGTGAAACCAAAAAGTTGGCTATTTGCCCAGCCACATCACCTAAAACTAACCCTTTAGAGTTTCTTGCTAAAGCAAAAACAGATTGAGTAAATCCTTCAACTATCCTACGTGAAAATTTATTGACAGCAATGGGCATGAAACCCTTTTTACGTATTAACCAATAATTAAATACATGAAATGCACTTAACAAAAAAGTTCCTAACGGAATTATGTAGAGAATATAACTTTTGTCGTCAGGCAGATTCAATAAGGAAAGTAACCATGACTTAAAAATTATTGCTACAAGCAATATAATTACACTAAAAATCAAGCTAAAAAAAAGCGATGCAATAACTAAAGCCGAAGCATCGCTATCGCGTTTGGGAAGAACGATAGCTTGCTCATACCTAAAGCAAGCCACAACCATTAAAATACCAATTATACTAATGTAAACTGAATATACCCCAAAAACTTCAGGGGTAAAAAAACGCCGAAGAAATGGTTGTAACAAAATGGGTATTGCCTGCGCAATTACTGTTCCGCCAACCAGTAGCGAAGCATGTTGAACTATTTCGGTTCGTTTTATATAATTAATAAAACTCTTAAGCAAGGCTTAATCTTTAAATGATGTTAACTTATCAACCCTACGAGTCAGGAAATAAAGAAAAAACAACGTGGTAATATAAACCGGGATTTTTAAGAAGTCCCATTCCCGGTACAGAACTATCAATATGAAAATGAAAATGTTAATAACAATCAAAATTATATCGAGCATTAAGTGTGAATATCCTGCTCGAACAAATCGCTGATATGCATGCTTGCGGTGAGGTTGACTTAACTGTTCGCCATTACGCCAGCGGCGATAAAGAGTAAGTGTTGCATCGAACCAGAATGGCGCCGTTATCATTAACCAGTTAAAAATTGAAAAATCAAGGGTATTATGGTAATGAATTCCAAGAATTACAAGAATAAACCCTAATTGAGTGCTACCAACATCACCCATAAATATTTTGGCCTTTGGCCAGTTCCAGTAAAGAAAACCAATAACCACTGCTACTAATAAAAGCAACTCATAGCTGCCGTTGAAAATAAAAAGAACAATACCCACTGATATTGCTTCAAGAGAAGCAAACCCATCGGCACCGTCCATGAAATTGTAAAGGTTGATGAACCAAACCATTCCAATAATGGCCAATGGATATGTAATGAAGGGCACGCTCAATACGTCGATACCAAAAGTGATAGGTTTACGCAGCCCACCCAGAAAATAAAAAGCAGCTATGGCTACCCCAAAGTGGACTAAGAGCCTAATTAACGGTTTGATATCAAAAATATCGTCGAGTAAGCTTACCAAGCCTAAAGCAAGCCCACAAAGCAGGGCTAAAAATAATTGCTGATCAACTATACCCATTCGGTACAGCAAAAAAATCCCGATGTACCAAGCTATTATAAATGCCAATCCCCCACCACGCGGAGTTACCGTTGAGTGGAGTCCCCTGCTTGTTGGCTCGTTAACCACGTTTAACCTTAAAGCCCATGTTTTTATTAATCCGGTAAGGGAAAAAGAGGCTATTCCAGCGAGTATTAGTATTAGAGCTATGGTAATTCCATTATTTCCCATGTAAACTTCTATAATAGTTAGCCATTATTTCTATAC
>DSBF01000462.1 GCA_011049495.1 Ignavibacteria bacterium | reverse complement strand
CCGAGTGCGCCGGTTACAATTGCAGTTTTATTTTTTAATGAAAACACAGACACTAATTTCACGAATTTCACCAATTATAAAATTACTCTTTTGTATTTTAATGAATCTTCACCGAAATTTACTAATAAACCTAATTTCATTTTAGATGCTGCAAGATAATTCAATGTTTGTTTTATGTTAGAATTAGATAATGATTCAATTGCTTTTGCTTCCAAAATTATTTTATCATAAACAACAAAATCCGCATTATATTGACGTGGAAGCTGAAAATTTTTATAAGTCAACTCAAATTTCTTTTCTCTTTCAAAAGGGATATTATTTATTTTAAATTCAATCTCAAGAGCATCTTTATAAACAATTTCATTAAAACCCTTGCCCAATATTTTGTGTACTTCCATACAGCATCCAACAATCGCATAAGCTTCATCTTTATATAACAACTCTTTCGTCAATTAAGACCTCGTTCGTGTAATTCGTGAAATTAGTGTCTGGGTTTCATATTAAAGTTATCCGTTTTACGAAATACAGGCTGTACCGGTTTTCCTCTTAATAAATCCTTTGCATTATTTTCTTCAACCGCTTTTTTCAAAATGGGTAAAACTTGTTGATAAGCTTTCAATGTATATTCAATATCTTCATCTGAATGAGAGAATGACATATTATGAAATCCTCCCCAAAGTACACCACGTTTAATCATTTCCTGCTGAACAAGTGATTTTAAAATGAGCGGATCACCTGCTTTGGCATCAAACGAAATTATAGAACGCCAATTATAACCGCTTGCTTTAGTATAATCCATTCCGAGAGTTTCGGCAATTTTATTATAGCCATCTTTTAACTTAGCGCCTTGTTTATCGAGATAAGCTTGAACATTTTTCTCTTTCATTTCAGTGATTGTTGCTTTAACTGCAGCGAGCGATAAAGCTTCTCCACCGAATGTTGTATAAAAGAAAATATCTTCATCTGCTAACTGCATAATTTCTTTTTTACCGGTAAGAATCGATATCGGCATACCGTTGGCAACGGCTTTTGAATAAGTTGCAAGATCAGGAGTGATACCAAAATATTCTTGCGCACCACCGAGTGCCATTCTGAACCCTGTCCACATTTCATCAAATATCAAAACGATTCCTTTTTCTTTACAGAGATCGGCAACCTTTTGTAAAAAATTATCTTTCGGTTCTTGAAAAACAACAGGTTCCAAAATAACAGCAGCGGTATCTTCGTCAATAGAATCTTTAAGTGAATCGATATTGTTATAGTCGAATGTGTAAGTAATTGCTTGAACAGCTTCGGGAATTCCATGATTACGTGCGGTAACTGAAACATACCAATCATGCCAGCCGTGATAACCGCAGCATAAAATTTTATTTTTACCTGTATAAGCACGGGCAAGTCTAACAGCAGCACTTGTTACATCGGCACCGGTTTTACTGTAGCGAACCATTTCTGCATTAGGAATTATATCACGAATAATTTCTGCTACTTCAACTTCCAAAGGATGAACGAGGGAAAATGTAATTCCGTCCTCTAATTGTTTTTTTATAGCCTCATCAATTTTTGGATATGCATAACCAAGTGAAAGGGGACCGATACCCATATTATAATCAATATATTCATTTCCATCGGCATCCCAAACGTGTGAACCTTTACCTTTTACTAAATATTTCGGAGCCATTCCGTTTACATATTGAGTTGGACCTTTTGCAAGTGTCTGTGTGTTGGAAGGAATTAATCCAAGTGAGCGTTTATAAATTTCTTCCGATTTTTCAATAATGGGGTAATCATTGTTCAAGTCAATTTTGTTTGGCATAGAATCTTCTCCTTTTTCCGATAAACTTTTGAAATCAATTGCCTTCAGTTCTAGAGTTTGCTGCATAAGTTCAATTATTACCGTCCACTTCAGTGGACGGAGAAAAGAACAACTAACAATTTGGACTTTAGTCCCATTAAAGGCACGTAATTGGGCTGAAGCCCGAATTAATTTTCAACTATTATCCGTCTGCTAAAGCAGACGGTAATTGATGATTAAATTTTTTTCAAAGTACTTTTATTTTCTCAGCAATCTTTTCAGCAATTTGCTTTGCTGTAAAACCCTCATATTCAAGCACATCATTTAGCAAAGCCGGTTTGAACCACTTATCCATTAAAGCAATGGGAAGAACATCGGCTGTCAATTTATTTTTCAACAATAATTCAGATAATATTGAAAATAAACCGCCGGTAATAAAATGATCTTCTAATGTTACAACCAATTTGCATTCCTTTACTGTATTCAGAACTGCAGCTTCATCAATCGGTTTGGGAGTTCGTAAATTTATTAATCTAACTTGATGACCTGAGTTCTCTAACATATCTTTTGCTTGATAAGCTTGATTAAAAAGAAAACCATAAGTTATAATTGCTATGTCTTTTCCGTCACCAAAAATTTCCGCTTTACCGATTTCAAAATCTTCGTGTTCAACCAATGGTTTTTGATTGTTGTAACGAATATAAAAAGGTGATTCATCGGCAAAGACTTTTGGTAAACCTTTTAACATGTCATCTTCATCAGCGGGACAAAATATTTTCATATTCGGAATACCACGCATTAATGAAATGTCTTCAATTGCTTGATGAGTTGGTCCGTTTGCATCAGATAAAAATCCCGGAACAGCCCCGACAATTTTAACGGGTAAATTCCCAAGTCCAACATCAGTGCGAATAAATTCAAAAGCGCGCATAGTTAAAAAGGTTGCAAGTGCATGAACAATCGGAATTCTTCCACGTAAAGCTAAACCGGCTGATAATCCTATCATGGTTTGCTCGGTAATCCCGGTGTCTAAAAATTGACCTTCAATTTTAGGAGGTAATGTTCGAATTGCAGCTCGATTCTCTGCTGTGATAATTATATATCTTTTATCATTAGTTGCAAGTTCATGTAATAAATCTTCGTAGTTCATTATCTCACCGTTAATGTTTCTGATGTAAGTTCAGCTTTTGCAACACCGTGTAATTCTTTTAACAACGCTTCCACTTCTTCATCTTTAAAATTTACGAACCATCTGTCCGCACGTTTTTCAATACTTGGTAAACCTTTACCGCGGACTGTATCAGCAATAACAACTGATACTTTATTTTTCTCAAATGGAAAAGCTGAGAAAACTTTATCCATTTCCTTAAAATCATGTCCGTTAATTCTTTTAACCGAACATCCGAACGCTTCAAATTTCTTTTCAAGAGGTTCAAGAGGAATTAAATCCTCGGTTTGTATATTTGCTTGAAACGCATTGCGATCAACAACGATGCATAAATTATCAACTTTATGCGCATTGGCAACTAATAAAGCTTCCCAATTTGAGCCTTCGTTAAGTTCGCCATCACCAACAATTGTAACTACTTTGTTGTTTTGTTTTTGGAGTTTGCAATCGATTGCTACACCAAGCGAAACTGAAAGCAAATGACCAAGCGAACCGGAGTGAAATTCTATACCGGGAATGTTTCTATTCGGGTGCCAATAAATATGATCATTTGTTTTAAGATGATTTTTTAATCTTTCTTTTTCGAGCCAACCGAGCTCAACAAACGTTCCGTAAAGTGCTGGAACGTCATGTCCTTTCGATAGAAAAAGATAATCACGATTCGGGTCTTGTAAATTTTCTTTCGTTGTGTTTAAAAATTTGTTGTAAAGATAAACAGTAAGATCGGCACAGCTAAGTGAAGCACCAATAAAACATCCGCCGTTGCCGGACATTCGAATAATATGTTCTCTTACTCGTAAAGCTTGGCTTTGTAATATTTTTACTTCATCATTTGTCATTATTATTTGATTCTCTCTTTTGCTTGTATTCGGAAATATTCTTTAATTCGTCAAGATGATTTTCATACCAATATTTACCTAGATACTTTTCATTTATTTTATAAATATAAGATTTTTCTTTAAGCAGATTAAGAATATCATTTAATCCAAATTTCGGATTCGCTTTATATAATTCTTCGTATACAGCTTTAATAAACAAATAATCTTCCTCGTAATCAATCGTCCAGCGGTGTATTGTTGAATAATCTAACCCGGTTTCCCATTCTACGTTACCGATTCTAAATTTATTTTTATTTTCCCAGATATATGGAGTAGTATGTTCGCGTTCAAAATCTTTTGTTGCTTCTTTCCATGCAGTTTCTATTGTTTTGAATGACATTACTTCAACATCGTTTCCATCGGGATATGTCGCGGGATGAAGGTTGCTCACATAATCATATTTATCAAGGTTATCTAGAAAATGTTTAATCACTTTGTCAATAATCTTCGAATCAATTAATGGGCAATCAGAAGGAATTTTTACAATCGCATCAGCATTATAAAGTTTTGCGACTTGATAATGTCTATCGAGCAGATCAGTTAGACTGCCTCTGTAAATTTCTATATTATTTTCTTTGCAAAGTTTTTCAATTGTATTATCGTCTTTATCAATTGATGTAGCAACAATAATAATCCCGGCATATTTCGAAGCTTGAACTCTTTCTAACATTCTTAAAAGAAGGGGTTTTCCTTTTATGGAGAGTAGAACTTTGTTCGGTAAACGTGAAGAACTTGTTCTTGCTTGTACAACGGTTACAATTTTAATTTCTTTCATAAAACATCATTAACTTAATGAGAAAGAGCTTGCTTTAATTCAAACTCATCGTGTATTTCTTTTTCATTCTTTGCCGGTTCTTCAATTAAAGTTTTGCCGAGTCTTGCTATTCTTTCGGCAGATGTACCACCGTTTTGAATCGGTGCAAGCTTTTTTAATTCTTCTTCGGATAAATCCGAGTAAACTTTCTTACCAAGTACTGTTGCAACAAGTACAACCGAAGAGTAACGAGTTAATAAAGCATCACAATTGGCAATCATGTGATTTGTGTTACCGTTTGTAAATATTAAAGCACCGGGGGCATATTTGTTAATTTCTTTTGTTGCTCGTTTAACATTTTCATTCGGATGAAGTTTGAATATTATCTGCTTACCGTCGGCAATTTGAACCGCACGCTTAATAAACTTTTTTCTGTTTTCATACTTTAATGTTTCGCGCATATCGGAAGTTGCAACAAGCAAATAATTTTTATGAGGGAAATCATTTTCAAGATATTGATGAACATTATCAAAGTTAGGTATTCCTGTAATGATTAGTTTGGACGGATCGGCACCTTTACGAATAAATAATTCCCGGTAACCTTCCGAAGCAATACAAAAATAAGTATAAAGATTAGACATCCCGGTTGTAGATGTACTTGCAGACCATCGAGGTAAGTGTAAATATTTTACAAGATAATAAGGAAAAGTTTCAGGATCGGTCATTCCTTCTTGTACAAGAAGAATTTTTTTGTTCCTAATATTTTTAGGTACTATTAAATCCGAACAAGTGAAAACAAGTTGATAATCATCGTTATATTTTTCACCTCTGTTATCAACCTGTAAATTATGCTTGTCGAAATATGCTAAAGTTTGTTTTCTAAAATTTCCGTTGCCGACAATTGTATAATCGATTAAACGGAGTTTAGCATACAGTTTGACAAAATCATCAGCATAGTATGGAGTAAACCAGCAATCATAGTCATCGGAAAAATTTTGCGAGATTTGATGCATGATTGT
>DSBF01000100.1 GCA_011049495.1 Ignavibacteria bacterium | reverse complement strand
TAACACTGTCAACATTCATATAACTATGAACAGATTCAATTTTTTGTTTGAGTGTTTGCGCATTTGTTCCTGTATATAAAACTGATAACAGAAACACAAATAAAAACTTTTTCATCATTTCCTCTATCTAAGCAAAATTAATTTTTTAGTTTCGTTAAACTCACCAGCATTAATAGAATACAAATAAACACCGCTAGATAAATCACCCGCGTTGAATGTTACTTTATGATTTCCTGCATTTAATTCCCGGTCAACTAATGTTGTAACTAATCTACCGAGTATGTCATAAACCTTCAATTTAACTACACCGGCTTGCGGAATTGCAAATTTAATCTGCGTACTTGGGTTAAACGGGTTTGGGTAGTTTTGATATAATTGATATTCTTTAACTAAAATTTCTGTTTCATCACTAACATCAGTTGTGCCCTGCCCTTTTATAATTAATCCCCATTCAAGCCAAGTACCTTTAATGGTATTAATTCCTTTATCAAAAACTCGCAGTCTCCAATCACCCAATGCTGATGTACCGTTGAGTTGAGTCAAATCCGAGTGAACAGGGGCAAATGTACCAGTTGCAGAATCTTTATCGACTAACATAGCTTCATCAAAAGTGAAGTATGCATCTTGATCAAATATTATTGAAGGTGAACCGGCGTTTTCATTTTCGGTTTCAAACCAATCGCGGATGACTAAGTCATATTCATTACCGGAAGGATCATAAAGACGAATATGTAAATCGCTGAACTTAGGGTGGTCGGACTTAAAATAAATATTAATATCTTCGATGATAATTTCATCTGCGACACTAATTGTATCATTTGTCGATGCAAGAATATGTTCGCGAATTTCTTTATTCGGTTTACTATTAAAATAAGCTCCTTCAGCAACATCAAATCTGAAGAAATTATTTTCGGGTAGTGTCGTTAAGTTGTAATTTGAAGAGTTGTCAATTGCCGCTAATCTGTAATCAATTAAATCACCTGCAAACAATTCTTCGGGGAATAGATTAATAGTCGAAATAAAGGTATCATTTCCTAAAAATATCATTTCTTCTTTTATCCATTCATTTTCATTAATACGATATTCCAGATAAACGGAATCGAGACCGATATTATCCGTAACCTGCGAATAAACATAAAGGGGAAAATTATATTTAGGTGTACCGATTAAAGAATTGTGAACGATTACCGGTGCAACTAAATCACTTCCTATAAAAAAGCTAAATGCCGAGTCAGGTGCTGAATGAGGATAAAATATTTTTTCACCCAATTCGTCGGCAATCTTAAAATAATAATCAAACTGAATCTCTGCGCCGGGATCAGAAATAGTTACTGAGTATTCATCATCATTTCCTGTTGGATTTAATTCTAATTCTTGATATCCGCTTTGATTGATTTGATAAAATAGTCTGAGCGAATCTAAGTAGGCAAGATTCTGCGGTGTTTCAACCGTAACTATAAAATCCAAATCACCTGTTGATTCAGTATCTGAGAATGGTGTGTGTGTAAAAACTGCAGTTTGAAATGCATCAAATTTATATTCATAACTAAAACCGGAACCTGTTGTAGATGTAACAACCGGGATAACAACAAATCTCTCAATATCGGTTAACTTTGGTTGTACAAACAAATCCAATTCAGTTGAATTACTTAACTCAAAAAATTCTACATTAGTGGTGCCATCAGTATATATAGTTAGAACCCCGGCATAATTATTTCCGTTCGGAGTATCTAATAAAACTTGCAAATATTTATTTTGATTCTGGCTGTCAAAAATCAAAAAGTTTCCCGATAGTGCATCTCTACTGCAGCCAGTATTTTCAACAGGTAAAGAAGTAATTAAGTTACAATGCAAGGGGGTCGGATAAAAAGTTGCTTCTCCAAAACCGGGTAGGTTTGGATTGTAATTATTCCCGGTATTAAACAGCCATGAAAAATATTCAGCAAATGCTTGATCAAAAAATGCACCGTAATTAGCGAGCATATTATTTACACTGCTGAAAACAGATTCGTTAAACTGCTCTCTGCGTTCCCAAATCTCACGGTTAGTATGAATGCTGTATTTCTCGGTAAAAAAATGAAAGAAGAGATTATCTTCATAACCATCACCTTGAGCAAGCCCGCGCCCGGGTTCACGGATTTGTGAGTTGCGAAGATAATTATAATAATCATTGGTCTGATCGAAACCTATATCTTCCGACCAGGTAGCATCTGCTTCAATAAACCAGCCCGGTTCACTCCAATTATTATATAAGATTTGAAGAGCATGCTTAAATTCGTGTACTGCAGTTGCTTTCGCTGCTCCCAGAACATTACCATCCGGATCAGAATTTGAAGGAAAGCCTTGATAGTTATTATGCATAGCAATTCTAGTTCTAGCAGAGGTGTTCGTCCATGTCGTATAACCGTAATAAGGCATATCTTCAAAACTAATTTGGTAATATTCGCCAAACCCGAGTGGTATGGGTTTAAAACCAAGTGTATCAATCAAAACTCGCCATGAATGATCAAAATACTCTGCTACTCTTTCGACATAATCGGGAATACCGTTATTATCCAAATCTTGAGACGGTACACGGTGCGTTCCTGATGTTGTATAAGTCAACTCGAACTTTTGATAAGGCGAAATGTAAGTTGATGTTGTAATCGAGTTACTACCTTTAAAAACCTTCGGTGCAATTAATCCTTCAATTATTGTTATTGTTTCATCAGAAAGTTTGTCCGAATTATTTTTAAATTCTGCAATTAAATGAGTTACACATTTTTGTATAGATTGAGAGTAAACTGAAAACTCTTCATTTAGTTTTGACCTGTTAAAACCGGCGTAGAATTTTTGAAGTAATGCTTGTTCGTAATTTATTTGTCCGGATTGAAATGCGTCTTCAATTTTTTTTATAGTTTCATTTTCATGAGCAAAAGTTGTTAGGATAAATAATAGTCCGAAGAAGAGATAATGAAATCTTTTCATAAATGTTCCTTGTTAATTTTAGGATATTAGGTAATAATTAATCGGCAATATTAAGTTTAATTGATGAGATTAACAAGGAAGGGGATAAATCCTAATATCGAAACCGTTAGCTAACGGACTAAACAAATTCAAAATGAAAAATTAGAATGTTCAAAACCACTTAATCTCTCGTTTAGGATTTCTGATTTTGGGTTTAGAGCTTTGGATTTGTTTCGGATTTAGAGATTAGGATTTAGGATTTCAGAAATAAGCATCGAGCCGGAATGAAAAATTTCTTAGCGGCTGAATGTTGCCAAGGAATTCTACATAATTATAGTTGAGTAAATTATAGACATTAGCAGAAATTTTCAGCGGTACATCAAATAGATTAAAATTAAAACCTGCGCTTAAATCCCAGACATACACATCAACCCTCAGATCGCCTTCTACAATTAATTCAACCGGCGGCTGCACAATTGTTTCGTCAATTTCTTCTATTCTGCTCCAATACCTGTAATAAACCCCAAACTCAAACGGGTAAGGAGTGTAATTAAGTGATGCATAAACTCGATGCCGCGGGCGATACTTCATTGCCTTTTTTGATTCTAGATCTTGTGACCACAAATATGTATAACCAATATTAAAGTTGAGTAATTCCGGAACAATTTTGTAATCCGATACAAGTTCGGCACCTTGTATTCTTGACTTTGGAAGATTTATGAATTTTATCGCCAGTCCGCCTTCGTCATTTATAAAATTCGGTTCAATAAAATTATCGTAATCTGTTTGGAAAAATGCCGCATCAAAGAATAAATTGGGCAAAGGTTTATAAACAGCGCCTACCTCAAAAGAAAGACTTGTTTCATATGTTAATTCCGTATTCTTTTTAATATCAACACCGCCGATACTGATGGTTATAAATACTTCAGCAGGTGTTGGGGCTCTAAATCCTGTTCCGATTGAGCCGCGCAAAATAACCGTATCAAATAATTTATAGTTCAATCCTAATTTAGGCATAATTGCATTTGCTCCCTCAACGGAATCAATTTTGATGTAATCATAACGAATACCTAAGGTGGCAGTAAGTTTTGATATTCCTTTGAATTCCGTATGAATATAACCTGAACCGGTAAAGAATCTTGGACTTGAAAATACATTTGAACTAACATCAGCATACGTTTGTTCTGTCCCGACAATAAAAGTCCAATCTTCATTAGGTGTATAGTTTGTGATAATTTCATTTCTCAATAAAAGAGCGTTTGATTCGGTAATCTCTATACCGCGTCCTTCAAAAACAGACGAGTAAATACCGGGTTTAACTTGAATCGAAAATTTATCACTGAACTTATGATTGAAAGAAAGTGTCCCGAAATATCTATTTGAAACAACTAATTGATCTCTATCAGCATCCGGAGGACGAAGAGCATTACGAGAGTCCTTCCAAAAATTAAATTGTCCGCGGTTCATGTGTAAGTAGTTCCCGATAAAAGTAAGAGATGTATTTTCGTTAAAATCATAACTCAATTTAGAGTATAAAAGATGTCGCTTGTTGTGATCATTTTCTCGGTGTCCATCATCATTTGTTCTTCTATAAGAAAGCGAGTAACCAAAATTTCCCAAAGAGTTTGAGTGCGTTAATGAATAGCCGTAATATGTACGTTTTGTTTTAGACCACTTCCAAATATCAACCGACGGATCATCATACATACCGCCATGAGAACTAAAATGAACTATAGATTTCTTAGGAGCTTTTTTAGTTATAATATTTACAACGCCACCGATGGCAGCCGTACCATAAAGTGAACTTGCCGGACCTTTGATTACTTCTATCCGTTCAACATCGGTTAAAGGAACAAATTCCCAAACAATTTCGCCCGTATCACCGGTATACATAGGTACACCGTCAATTGCTACAAGAACGCGCGAACCCGCCCCCAAGCTGTATCCGGCAGACCCACGGATGCTAGGTTGCTCTTCCGCCATACTAAAACCGGGTACATAACGAAGAACAGCATCCAAACTTGTAAAATTTCTTTTATCAATCACATCCGAAGAAACAACAGACGTACTTACGGTAAGGTCTTCAACTTTTTGTTCATATTTCCCGGCAGAGATAATTATTTGTCCGGTTTGAATGGCTTCTTCAATCAAAGTTATTTTTACAGGTTGATAAGATTCATTAAAATTTATTTTCACATTCTGTTTTTGATAACCGACAAAACTAACATCCAAAACATAATTTCCGTATTCAATATTATCTATTTCAAAGAAACCATTTATATCAGTCGCCGCACCGATTGTTGTGCCGGATAAAATTACATTAACTCCAATCAACGGATTATCTTTTTGATCAAATACATAGCCGGTGATTTTACCGGTTTGAGCAAATGTTGTTGTAATTAATATTAATATGTATAAGAAGTTTTTCATTTAAATAAAAAAATTGATTCTGCTGAATACTTTATGTACAATCTTAAACGCACAGTTTGAGAATGTGGTACCTATGTCATATTATTGCCGTCCACTTTAGTGGACGGAGAAAATAAACACTAACTATGTGGACTTTTCCCGTAGGGATCACTTTGTGAAGTCCCATCTAAAATAATTTAATGGGGCTAAAGCCCTTTATCTTTTCTCGTTTTCATCCTCCGTCGGTTGAAACCGACGGCAATTT
>DSBF01000479.1 GCA_011049495.1 Ignavibacteria bacterium | reverse complement strand
CCCAAATATAGTATCTTTGTGTTTTTATCTTTTTCCCTTTTTCTCTGTAAATTTATTAGGTCTAAATCCCTAATCATACTTTCATCAACAACCGTTGTTTCAAGATCAAACCCACCAGTATAACCCCAATTTTGAATTTTTTGTTTAAATTCTGATGATAAAATTATTATATGATCAGCATGGATAAATGTCCTTTTTAACCAAAACTTTAAATATACTGATCTATTAATTTTTTTTTCAAATTGAGGGCTCCAACCTCTAAAAAATACTATTTTAACAATATTTGTTGAAAGTAAACAGAAAATCCCATCACGGAAAAAGCCATTTTTCCCAAGAGAAGTATTTATTACAACAGCCTTAGTATGTATTTTGACTTTTCTTATAAAATAACAATAATCCTTAAGCATGCGTATAAAACTACATAAATTGCTTTCATTTTTATGGGCCTTACCACGATAAACATAACAGTAACTATCACATAAATGCTTTTTAATAGTTTTATAATAATTTGCAATTCCACCTATATTATCTAATCTTGGTACTAAAATTTTAATTTCATGCATTTTAAATCGTTTCTATTTTAATTTTATGTCGTTAAAAGCTGTAATGAATAGCATATCTACTGCTTTTTATAATTCAGCGTGTCTATACTTACAAAGCCAGCGTATGATTCACCTTCATTTTTTTTAAATAAAAGGCGTTTAGCATTTTTTTCTTTTATCACCTCATCACTTTCGCCAACAATAATTCCATAAACCAATAAGAAAAACCATAACGGAATAAAGACAACCGGTCTATGTAATAACGATATCACAAATAATAATGAAAAAACAAATGAGTTTCTATTTTTAGACCCGTACCAAAAGATCAACAGGATGAAAAGTACAGTGCAAACAATTCCCAACCGCACTACCAATCTTTCCCATGTCACACCAGGTGTGGATATTGATTCACTATCTCCACCTAGCCCCCTGCCCCATAAAAGTTCACTTTTGGTTAAAGACCGCATATTTTCTATAGCAATAGTTTGTCTCTCAATCCCCACTCTGCCGGATGTATGCCAGAAAAAACCTTCATCTGTATAGAACCGGTCAAATATCTTATTATTCATCTGTACTGGAAAAAACAATGCTCCAAGCATTATAAAAAATGTTATAAAAACTATAGTGTACTTTTTTAGTTTCATATTAACATGGGCTGCTGAAAAAAAATATATTATGGATAGCAAATAGAATGCCATGCTGAATGTTAGTATGCCGCATAATGCAAAAAACCTGTTTCTTTTGTTTTTAAAATTGAAGCGCTCAATGGAAAGTACGAATGCCAGAAGAACACCAAGAAAACCAGGTTCATCAAATATAGCAGGGAAACGCAGCATTTCTCCATGGCTTGGATGATCCTGGAGTGAAAAGAATAGATATACGTTCCATATTCTGCCTGCACCCTCTTCTCCGATATATGTTGCTATTCTACCAAAAGGATCAAAGCCAATTGCATGTAAAAGAAAAAAAGGCAAGCTTATCAGTAAAATAAAAAATAAATATTTTTTGAAATAAAAATAAATCCCACTCAAATGTACTTTCTTTATTAGGAAAAGTGAGGAAATAAGCAGTGCCCTTATCATACCTGCCCAAAAGCTCACGTCTGATAAAATTATTTTTTCTGGAATAAACGCCCTAAATATTACTATTGAGAAAAGTAAAAATGCTGCTGATATTTTTTTCTTTTCTTCATGAATAGATTGTAAAATTAGTAGAATCGCTGGCAAAAAAAATATTGGATATTGTAAATGCCTTGGGATAGTATAAAAAATTACCCATGAAGAAAATAAAAAAACGACCGAAAGATACTGATAGTTGCGCTTATTCATCTGAATCGTTCACTTTGCTGAGTGCAAGAATCATGAATTATGCCAAAATACCAGATATTGTTTCGCCACTGCTTTTGCATCATGTACTTTTTCCACATAGTTTCTGGATTGTTCTTTCATTCTTACAATACTTTCAGGACTATCCAGCAATTTCTTTATTTGCGCATAGATGTGTTCTGCATCAGGCTTTATATTAATGACTGGACAATCTGTGACATTTAATGCGTTTACAGCTTTTGGTTCAGCACCGCTTAATACAACTTTTCCATAAGCCAAACCTATTAGTGTATTTATCCCATACCCGTAAGAATTGCATTGGTCAATAAGGATATCTGTGGTTCTAACGCAATTTATATATTCATCATATGGCAACCGCTCGACTGTTAATATTTGTATCGCATCTTTATATTCTTTTTTTAATTTAAATAATGCTTTTGATATAAAACCCGTCCCTTTATAACCAGGTCTGCTTATGCCATGAAGAATTTTTACTGGATGATTACCTTTAACTTTTTGATTTCCTTCATAATAAAAATCTGGCAAATAGATAGGCATAGGTATTAAATCAGAAACATTAATCTTTGCGTTAAATGATTTATAAGAATTAAGATAATCATAGGAAGCCGGAATGACACCGCAAACCCTTTCTGCCAACTCAATGTTCCACTCAACTTTTTCTGGTGAAATAGTTGGCGTTTTTCGATTTATACTTTTATAGTGTGCATCTATTGGATTATAATATACTTTATTTTTCCCTATTTTATAATAAAGCGGATCATTACCACATGCGGAAAGAAAGGATTTCTTATTGTTTAAAATCAAATATTCATAGATATAGCGGTTAAAAGCTAATCCATATATTGGCAAACTATTACAAAATTTTAATGGACTTATAAACTGTACTACATCATAGCCTTTAAGTCTTCTTATTCCTTTCAAAATTGTAAATTGTTTTAAAAATGCTTTAAGTATTTTTATTTTTTCAAATATGGCAGGCGGCCAGAGATTGATATCAATCTGAATATTTTTATAACCATCTGGTGATGCCGCCAAAACTACCTCATGCCCCAATTCCTGAAGGCCAAGCTTTAATGCCCGATGGAATCCACTGAATTCACCAATTAATAAAACTTTCATTTGTTTACTTTTATTCCTCTGATATATTTTTCCACTATCTCGATTAAACGAAAGACCCCGTGGCATCGTTTCATTGCATCTTTGTACTCAAACGGTGGCTCAGGCAGAGGTGCCGTAGTTTTTAACCAATCACTGGTATAAGGCAGGATTGAAATATCACGATTTAAAAATTGCTCCAGTTCTTCTTGGGTCATTTCTTGGTAAGGATAAAAGCCAGTGCGATAGTACCGCTCAACCAAGTGCCTTGTATGGGTTTTAATTTTATTTTTTGTTGAGGGTGGAGAAGGTAAATACATAAGCAAAGGAAATGCATAGAACCCCATTCTGTCAAAAGACTGTTCAAAATTATTTCTATTTTCTATTCGACAATTTCTATATTCGAATCCAATTTCACGAATTCGCTTAATGTTAAATATGGTTGGATTGTTGAAGTGTATTGTACCCCTATAGGTTTTAGCTGTATTTTTCAAAAAATAGATTTTATCTGTATTATTTATTTCCACGTTCCGATTGTTTAATTCACGATGTTCTTCTTTAAAAAAATCAATGCTTAAGCACGCCGCATTTGAATACTTTTTAAAAAAATTATTGATATTGTCGAAATCGGAATTGAGAAATGGCCTGATAAACTGCATGTCATCTTCAATAAATATTACCCAAGGATTATTAGCTAAGTCATGGAAAACCCAGTTAATGTTTTCATAAAAACCTCCCCATCTTTTATTATCACTTGATTTAGGTTTTAAGACGGTTACACTTTGAGATAGTTGATCCAATATCTGAAGGGTTTCTTTATCCTTGCTGTTATCATCAATTACGTTAACTTTTGCATTTGGTATATATCTAACAGCGGAATCAACGCAATTTTTCAGGAATTTGCCCCGGTTAAAAGAGAAAACAAATACTTCAATTGTATGCATGAATGTATTAATTTGTATATCTCAAATAATTATTAAAAATTATACTCTTTCTGTAAATCCAGAATTTTATTGTATACCCAATATGAATGTGGGTGTTTGGCATGGTTCCATGTAAAATCAAACATTTCATTACTAACAATACCGTATTCACCATAACCTTGATTTTTAAAAACTCTCTTTCTAAATAATTTTTTAAAATATTTCACCTTAACTGCTTGAATACGTATAATTGATTTAATTCTTTGTTTTAAAGGTTTTTTTGTCGTAGCAATTTCTGGGATATTTGGGAATAATTGCTTGTTGAAAGGTGCCATATATTCATGACACAAAGTCCGGTTGAGCCGAAATTTAAATGAAACATCTGACCAAAAATCCAGAAATTCGTTATCCCAATAAGGCAGATGCCATTTATAACCTAAGAATTCCTGAATTCTCATCATGTTTACTATCGCTTTTGCTTGACGCTCTTGCCAAATCCAGCCCTCTATCAAGTCGCTTGCTTTTTCAACACTATAAGATGCATATTGCGACTCATATAAGCAGTTTTGTATTCTTGATTTAATTTGCTCAAGTTTAACATTTAAATCCATTCGTTTTAAAAAATCAATTGACCACATCATATAATACTTGGAAAAAATATGATCTATAATTTTTTTTGTATTAACGGTTTTTATATCTGCGTAATGTGGTGGGATGTGTGATCCTGAGACTGTATCTAAAGTATGGCCTGGAGCGAATACAGCATCTTTAGGAACAAAACGATTTTCTAACAAAAATGCGTCTGCAGGAAACGGTCTAATATAGGTATGAGCAGATAATTGATCAGCCGTTTTATTGAAATTTAAAAATGTTCGACTCTTGATAAAGTTTGACCATAAATCATTGTCATAAGGCACATGTATCCATTTGATATTTAGCTTATCAGCAACATAATTGCCAATAACGCACTCGCCATTACTTTTCTTTCCGTAAGAATATGTTATTATTTTGTCAGAATAACCCATTTGGGTTAGTTTAATTGCGAGCAGTCTAGAGTCAATACCTCCGCTTAATGGTAAGGCTATAGTATTTCCATTAGCAAACTTTATTAATCGCGTCAAGCTATTATTAATGGCCACATCTAATTTTTCTAATAATTGTTTCTTTGTAAATGATTCTTCGTTATGGGTAAAAGTATAATATCTTTTTGTTTTTATATCCCATAAACCGTTAGCCACATTGGCAATTAAGTACTCACCAGCCTGCAACTGCGATATTTGCTTCACCAGAGTTCTCTGACCAGTAACATATCCAACCAGCAAGTACTCAGCAACCGAAGTCCTATCTAAGGTTTTTTCAGGGTTTACTTGATTGTCCAACCAATAAGCATCATCTGATATATATATGGCATTATTTTTTAATGAATAAAATAGTGGAATACTTCTAACCCGATCAACAGCTGCTATAATTTGACCATTGTTTATAGTTATGATTGCAAAATGCCCGTTATAACTTCGAAGGATCTTAGAGCAAATGTTTTCTGAATCAAACTTTTGTAATAATAAATGTTGGTTTATATCTTTCTCTTTGAATAGTTGGTTTTCTATAAAAAAATGTCCTTTTGACCAGCTTTTGTTGGTATTATGATTTACTGCTAGTATAGTCTTTGTAATACCATTTATTTTAACAACAAGGCTTTCTGAAGTAATTATTTTTTGGATAGGCATATTT
>DSBF01000480.1 GCA_011049495.1 Ignavibacteria bacterium | reverse complement strand
TATTTTTTGTTTTTATGAAAAATTAAATCTACAAGAACAATGATCAACAAAAAAATTGATACTGCAAGTTCCGGGTAAATAAACGTTATGGAATTTAGTATTTCGTCTATCATTATTCGTCCAAATTATAATCCGCTAATTGAAATATTGTTTGCACCGTTAATTACAAACTCTACTAAAGTATTTACCGAGGTGCTCATAATATCAAGCATTGCTGAAGGATAAATACCCAAGAAAATAATAATAACCGTAAGAGGAATAAACATAACATATTCACGAGCATCGATATCGGTTAATTGTGCCCACTTTTCATTTAATTTCCCGAAGAAAATTCTTTGTAAAGTCCAAAGCATATAAGCAGCCCCTAAAAGAATTCCCAGCATGGAAATTATTGTAAGAACTCTAATGCTTTCAACACCGAAAGCACCAATAAATACAAGAGCTTCGGAAATAAATCCACTCAAACTCGGCAACCCTAAAGCAGCAAAGAATGCAACCGTAACAAACCCGGTATAAGCAGGCATTTGTGTTGCAAGACCGCCGAAATCATTTAATCCTCTTGTATGAGAACGATCATATAAAACACCTACAATCAAAAAGAGCATCGCAGTAATTGTACCATGGTTGAACATTTGAAAAATAGCACCATTAATACCAGTGCTCGTAAGTGATGCCATTCCCAGCAAAACATAACCCATATGCGAGACTGAAGAATAAGCAATAAGTTTCTTGAAATCTTTTTGAGCAAGTGCAACAAGTGCACCGTATATAATATTTATCATTCCAAAGAGAGCAATGTACCACATTAAATCCCGGGTAATATCGGGAAATATAGGATAACTAATCCTTAAGATTCCGTAAGTACCCATTTTCAAAAGTACACCGGCAAGAATGACGGAGATTGGTGTAGGAGCTTCAACGTGTGCGTCGGGAAGCCATGTATGGAAAGGGAACATCGGTATCTTTATCGCAAATCCGACAAACAAAGCAATGTATGCAATGAATCTTAAATTGTGCGGATTAAAAGGTGAGAGTATACCATCAACATTGTAATTTGCTTGATCCATCAGAGCAAGCATATTAAATGTAAATACTCTTTCACCGCCAGCAATAACTTCGGTAGCACTGAAGTATAACCCGATCATCACAATAAGAATAAATATTGAACCGAATAATGTATAGATGAAGAACTTGATTGCAGCATATTCTTTTCGAGGACCTCCCCAAATACCGATTAAGAAATACATCGGAAGAAGCATCAGTTCCCAAAATACATAGAATAAAAATAAGTTAAGAGCAACAAAGACACCCATCATACCGGTATCTAATAATAAGAAAAGAGCAAAGTAACCTTTAACCGATTTATTAATGTTCCAAGAAGAAATTGTTGCTATGAAACTTATTAATGCAGTTAATAAAACCATCGGCATACTTAAACCGTCGATGCCGAGAAAATAATCAACTTTTAAAGTTCCAAGCCATGAAAGACCTGTAATCTCAATCCATCTAAACTTTTCAATGAATTGGAAACTTTCTGCTTGGAAAATTCCACCGGCAGAATAATCATAATTCCCAAGCAAAATGACCGCAAGCACAACTTGAAGTGCGGTTGCCGCGAGAGCAATATATTTTATCCATATACTTTTGTCTTTTGGCATTGCTAGAATAATGATCATTCCTACTATCGGTAAGAAGGTGATCAATGTTAAAATTGGAAATCCAATCATGATTTATAATTACCTATTTTTATTAATTCACACTAAAACGGTCTAAAAAATAATAATAGCAATAAGACCGCGAATACAACAAATACAATGTATGTCTGAACTTTACCTGTTTGTAATCTTCTAAAAGATAAACCAATAAATCCGCTGAAAAGTGCGGTAAAATTGACAAGTCCGTCAACGACAAAATTATCAAACCAACCGCTTAATCTAGAAACAAATTGAGTAACAGATGCGCTTGCATTTACAATTCCGTCAATAATATAATAGTCAAACCAAGATAATACATCAGCACTTTTTAACGTACCGCCTATAAATGTTGCATGATAAAATTCATCGATGTACCATTTATTAAGAGAGAATTTATAAAGCGAATTTAATTTTCCGGTTAGTTTTTCTAAATCGACTTTTTTCCATTGATAAAAAATAAATGCAATTAAAATTCCTAATCCGGCTAAGATAAGAGACAAGAACATTGCCGGGTAATGAGCATGGTGCATTGCTTCGGTATATTGCACAGAATGAACAATGCCGGATTCTTGAGCTAAACCGATTTCATGTTTATCCATTCCCGATTGCATAAAATCAAAACTTGCTTCTGCCGGTACAACTGTTTGAGGTGTGGAAACCCATTTGTCTAAGAACCATCCTGCATCAGCCGATAAAGGATTTGGTGTATAAAAAATAAAAATTGAGAGTAAACTCAAAACTGCCAACGGTGCAGTCATTACCCATTTACTTTCGTGTGCGTGAGCAAATTTTTCTTTATCACGAGGTTCGCCATGGAAAGTCTTAATTACTAATCTAAACATATAAAAAGCCGTCATAGCAGCTACGGTAAAACCAATAATAGGAAGCAGCCAATGACCGGTTAAACTACCGAAAGCAAGTGTCCCGGCGAGAATTCCATCTTTACTTAGAAATCCGGAAAATAGGGGAACGCCTGATATAGCTAAAGTAGAAATCAAAAATGTATAATACGTTAGCGGCATTTTCTTTCTCAATCCGCCCATGAAACGGATATCCTGTTCATGATGCATAGCGTGAATTACCGAACCTGAACCGAGAAACAAACATGCTTTAAAGAATGCGTGTGTTACTAAGTGGAAAAATGCAAAAGCATAAGCGCCGACACCAACCGCAAGTACCATGTAACCTAATTGACTGACAGTCGAATAAGCCAGAACTTTTTTAATATCATTTTGAGTAAGAGCAATTGTCGCGGCAACAAATGCCGTTACTCCGCCTACTACGGCTATTACCAACATCGCATCGGCAGTTAGGATAACAAATATTTTTACTAATAAATAAACACCGGCTGCAACCATAGTGGCAGCATGAATTAAAGCACTGACCGGTGTAGGACCTTCCATAGCATCGGGAAGCCATACATGTAACGGAAATTGTGCAGATTTACCAACTGCTCCTAAAAAGATTAAGATGCCTGCAGTTGTTAAAGCAGAGGCACTATCAAAAGGTAAATTGCCTAATGATATTTGTTCAAAAATTGTTGAGAATGTAAAAGTTTTATAATGTGTAAATAGAATTAGAATCCCAATCCACATTCCAATATCACCAACACGGTTTACAAGAAATGCTTTCTTACCGGCATCGGAAGCTGAATCTTTTTCGAACCAGAAACCAATTAACAAATAGGAAGATAAACCAACCAATTCCCAGAAAATATACATCATTAATAAATTATTGGTTATTACTATTCCCAACATTGAAAAAGTGAAAATACCTAAGTAAGCAAAATATCTTGTATATCGAATATCACCCCTCATATATTCGATAGAATAAAGATGAACTAATGCACTGATCAGATTAACAACAAACAACATCAATGCTGTTACATTGTTAATTTCAAAACCTAATTCTATTGAGAGGGGACCTATAGAAGGAACATTTCCAAAATCAATCCAAGTAAATGATAAAGATAATGTCTCACCGGAGTATGAAGTAAGCATTCCGAAAGTGACGGCAATTGACAATGCTAAAGCAACAAATACGATACCTGTTCCGGCTAAATATAACTTAGGAAATTTCTTCCCGAAAAATATTAATAAGATAAAACTGACTAACGGTAGCAGAAGAATAATTATGGAGATATTTATTATTGAAAGTTCCGACATATTCTATTCTTTTAATTTATCGATTTCGTCAACATTGACGTTTGTAAATGTCTTGTAAAGATTTAAAACTATGGCTAAAGCAATTGCGGCTTCTGCAGCGGCAAGAATTATTACAAACAATGCCATCGCTTGACCGCCCAAACCAAAATTACCGTACTTAGCAAATGCAACAAAATTGATATTAGCCGCATTGAGAATCAGCTCAAGTCCCATTAGTACCATTACGGCATTCTTACGCGTAACAACACCGTAGATTCCTAATGAGAATAAAATCGAACTAACAACAAGAAAATGATTTAATCCAACTTCAATCAATTAATAACTCCCGATTATTCGTTATCTCTTCTTGCAATTGATGCAGCGCCGATAAGAGCAATTAATAATAGCATTGCAAGAAGTTCAAAAACTAAGACATAATCTGTTAATAAAATTCTACCTAAACCGTAAGTAGTAGTAAAAAGCAATTCGCCTGGTTCGGACTTCCAATTTGTTCTCAACATCATCGAAACAATAACACCCATCAATAACCCGGTACCGATGACCGCCGGGATAATATGAATAGTGCCGGTTCTAATTTTTACGTCCGTAACTTTATTTGTTAACATAACACCAAATAGAAGTAAAATTAATATTCCGCCTACATAAACCATCAATTGCACAATGGCTAAAAAGTCAGCAGCTAATAAAACATATAACCCGGCGACGCCAAATAAAGTAAAGAGTAAATAAAAAGCAGCGTGGACTATATTTTTACTTGTTACTACTAAATAACCTGAGCCAACTGTCAAGATTGCAAACAAATAAAATATTACATCGTAAATAGACATTTAATTTATTCTGAGTCCTTTTCTTTATCGATTTTATTTTCAGATGAATTTTCATCCTTTTTAGTTTTGGCAGCAGCTTCAGCTTTGGCTTTCGCGGCTGCAGCTTTTTGTGCTTCTTTTTCCGCCATCATTTTTTCATAATTAACTTTTTTCTCTTCGGCTTCTTCTGCTGTAAGTGTAGCAAAATTGTATATTAAATTATTACGTTCAAATTCTGCAAATTCATAAACATCGGTCATGTATATACACTCGGTAGGGCAAGGGAAAACACATAGTTGACAGTAACAGCATTTTGCAATGTCAATATTAAATTTTGTTACCCACAACGCTTTTTTCTTACCGTTAGATGTTTTACCCAAATCTTCTTCGGGAAGAGATTTAACCGTTTCGATCGTTATACAATTAACCGGACAAGCACGGGCGCATTGATCGCAGCCGATGCAGTCATCCATATTTACATATAATCTATTTCTAACTCTTTCGGGAAGTGGAACTTTAACAGAAGGATATTGAATAGTAACTGACGGAACGAATAGATGTTTAAAAGTAATTTTCATTCCCACAAATACTGTATAAAGACCTTCCCATGTATTTTTAAAATATTGCTTCATATCAAAGTAAAGTTATAATTCCGACGATTATTAAATTAACAAATGCATAAGGAATCAAATATTTCCAGCAGACAGCCATTAACTGGTCTACTCGAAGTCTAGGTAAAGTCCATCTTAACCACATTTGAATTGTTACAAAGAAAATTCCTTTTGATGTAAACCAGAAAAGTTGTTCGATCGGGATTAACCAGTTAATTCCTAATGTATTTCCTAAATATCCGAAAGGTGATTGGTACCCGCCTAAAAACAGTGTAACTGCAATTGCCGAGACTGCAAACATATTAGCATATTCCGAAAGGAAAAACATTGCGAACTTCATTCCGGAATACTCAGTATGATA
>DSBF01000278.1 GCA_011049495.1 Ignavibacteria bacterium | reverse complement strand
TTCTCAATAAAATTGAAAATTCAGGATATTTGATAACACCGCATGAATGTTGAACAGAAAGTATAAAGAGAATATCTGTTAAATTTACTTTCGCATCTTCGATTTTGACTGACTGAAAAACTTGTTTACTTAAGAATAAGTCGGCTAATTTTCTTGAAGTTGCCATTAAGTCAATTGCTCTTTGATTGAATTGACAAACACGTAGAAAACTATAAAAGAATAATTTATCTGTAAAGGTTCGATACCACACTGATGTAAGCTTTACATTTTTGATTACTCTCACAAAATTTTCCAACACTAAGTCCGGATCAATAGCAGTTTTTAGAAAATCGATTAGGTTCGGTTCGATATCTTCAAACAATTTAATTGTTGTTTTATCGAATTGCCTATCACCTATTAATCCCATACCAAATGAGAGATATTTAATATTCGTTTTAGCTTTAGTAGGGTTAGTAAATTTAATTGCTTGATAATAATCAATTTCTTGAACAACAGAAGTACCCACAATCTCATCATAAATTTTACGAATGTTTTTGCGGTACTCACCTACTTGATCTTGCAGTTGTTCAACTGAATCAAAGTTTAGCAATGAAGCCAACTTCTTCTTATCATCATGGGAATCGGGGAGTGAATGAGTTTGGGTATCATTCATCAATTGAGCAAAATGTTCAATTTTTCTAAATAAAATATACCCTTGATATAACACATCATATTCTTCGCTATTAATTAAATCTCTTTGCAACAATTCACTTAATGCTTCCAATGTATTTGAGTTTTTTAATTCAGAATATTTTCCGCCATTCATTAATTGAAGAACTTGAGTGCAGAACTCAATATCTCTAATACCTCCGGGGATTAGCTTAATATTCTTTTCATCTTGAAGACGCATCTCAATCGATCGTTTCATTTTTTGTACTGTATTAATAACGGAAGAATGAATTGTCTTAGGATAAATAAATCCCTCTAAGTAATTCTTAAATTCATTAAATAAATCCGAACTACCGGTAATAAAACCAAGTTTGATCAGCATTTGACGTTCCCAATCTTCACCTCGAGTTTCGTAATATCTTAAATAATCGCTGATAGTTCTGCACAACATTGAATTTCTTCCGTCGGGACGAAGTCGGAAATCAACTCGATAAAGATAACTTTCGGAAGTTACCGCTGACGCTTCTTGAATAAACAATTGAACAGATTCGGTAATTATTTCATGATAATCTTTTTTTATTTCCGGCAGCTCTTTGTTTTCTTTATAAAATAAAATCAAATCAATATCGGAACTGTAGTTTAGTTCGTTGCCGCCTAATTTACCGAGCGAACACAGTGCAAATTGAGTTATCGGTTGTATTGAGTATTTGTTAAGGATTTCTTTATAACAAATATCAAACAATACAGACGAGATAACTTTTGCCAGAATTGATAATTGTTGAGTTGTATTTTGCAAATCACGAAACCCTAGAATATCTGCAGTTCCGATTTTCAGAAGATATTTTCTTTTAAAATTCCTTAACATTTTTGTCTTTGATGTTAACGATTTGAATCCGCTTAAAGAATTCTCGATTTCATTTCTTAGATCATTTTCATTTATCTGCTGTAAAAGTATTTCTTGATTAAAGAGAGTGTAAAGGTATTCAGGGTTACGTACGATAATATCCGTCAAATAATTGCTTAATGAACTTACCGCACATACAACTTCAATGTGATGTTCGTATTTCAGTGAATCGAGTAGAAATGATTTTTTATCGAATAATGAAGAAAGTATTCTAAGTAAATTTGATTCGGAGGAATTATTGAAAAAATATTTGTTTGAAAAGGATTCAAATCTAACATAGACATTATCAAAATCTTCGCTGCTTAAAAATCCTTCAGAAACATGAATCAAGAAATCTTTAAAGGAATCGGATAGGTGATATGTCTTTGAGTTATTCATCGAAAATTTTCACGATCAATTCAGTACACCCTAAATTTCTACATTTTTAAATAAGTTGCATTGTAATAAATTAACGAAACAAATAATAAAAACTATTTTATAACTAAGGCACAAATTTAGTCTAAAATGAGTCAAATTGCTTTTCGCAAGCCCTTTAATTAATTTTACCTTTTCGATACAAAACGGAGATTTTGATGCTTTCAGGTTTGTTGAAAAAAATTTTCGGTGACAAAAACACTAAAGCCGTTAATGAAATACTTCCTATTGTTGAACAAATAAATCAAGAGTACGAAAAACTTACAAACCTTACCGATGACCAGCTAAGAGAGAAAACCTCGGAATTCAAACTACGAATCCAGGAATATGTAGGTGAATTAAAAACGCGGATTGAAGAACTCAAGGTTACTCTTCAAGATGATGAGATAGAAGATAAGAATACTATCTACGATGAACTTGAAGCTCTTGAAGATGAACTTCATGAAAAATACCAGGAAATTCTAAACGAGATTTTGCCGGAAGCTTTTGCAGTAGTTAAAGATACCTGCAGAAGATTAGTTGGTAAAGAATGGATCGCAGCCGGTAATAAAATTCATTGGGATATGATTCCCTATGATGTTCAATTAATTGGCGGAGTGGTTCTTCACCAAGGCAAAATAGCGGAAATGGCAACCGGTGAAGGTAAAACTCTTGTTGCTACAATGCCGATTTACCTTAATGCACTCACCGGCGAAGGTGTCCATATTGTTACCGTAAACGATTACCTTGCACAGCGCGACAGCGAATGGATGGGGGAAGTTTTCAAGTTTCATGGATTAACAGTCGGATGTATTTTAAATACAATGACCCCCGAACAACGCAAAGAAATTTACGCTTGCGATATTACTTACGGTACAAATAATGAATTCGGTTTTGATTACTTGCGCGACAATATGGCAGTCTCTAAAGAAAATTGTGTTCAGCGTGGTCATAACTATGCTATTGTTGACGAGGTAGATTCAGTTTTAATTGATGAAGCGAGAACACCGCTTATTATTTCCGGTCCGGTCGAAATTGATGATCATAAATTTCATGAAATGAGACCTCTAATCGAAAGATTATTTAGAAAACAATCAAGTCTGGTTGCCTCGCTTGTACAAGAAGCCGAAGAACTTTTAAAGGATTCAGATAATAAAGCAAATCTTGAAAAAGCCGGTATTGCTATATTGCGAGCACACCGTGGTTATCCGAAACATAAAAGATTACTTAAACTACTTTCGGAACCCGAATACAAAAGATTGCTTCAAAACACTGAGTTGGAATTTCTTCGTGAAAAGGGCAGAAGAATGCCTGAAATTGACGCAGAACTTTATTTTGCAATTGAGGAGAAGCAAAACACAATTGATCTTACAGAAAAGGGAAGAGAGGAATTATCAAGAGGTTCATCCGAAGGTAAAGATTATTTTGTGCTTCCTGACTTAGGAACCGAGATAAGTAAATTAGAAAATGATCCTTCTGTAAGTGAAGATGAAAAAATAACAAAGAAAGATGAGTTGTACCAAACCTACAGTGAAAGAAGTGATAGAATACATACAATCAATCAATTATTAAAAGCCTATACCCTCTTCGAAAAAGATGATGAATATGTTATTACCGAAGACGGAAAGATTGCAATTGTAGACACATTCACAGGTCGTATCCTTCCGGGCAGAAGATATTCAGACGGACTACACCAGGCAATTGAAGCTAAAGAAAATGTTAAGGTGGAAAGAGATACTCAAACTTTGGCAACAATTACACTTCAAAATTATTTCCGGTTATACAATAAACTTGCAGGTATGACAGGTACTGCTGAAACCGAAGAAGGTGAATTTTATGAAATTTATAAACTGGAAGTTGTTGTAATTCCTACCAACAAACCGATTGTTAGAGATGATGAAGATGACGCAATTTTCAGAACAAAAAGAGAAAAATATAATGCCGTAATAGATAGAATTAAAGATCTCAGAGAAGCTCAACGCCCGGTTCTAGTTGGTACCACAAGCGTTGAAGTTTCTGAAACTATAAGTAGAATGTTAAAACGTCAGGGGGTTCCTCACAATGTTTTGAATGCTAAACAGCATAAACATGAATCTGAAATCGTTGCACATGCAGGACAGCCGGGCGCCGTTACTATAGCAACTAACATGGCAGGTCGTGGAACGGATATTAAACTTGGGGCAGGTGTAAGAGAACGCGGCGGACTTTTTATTTTAGGCACCGAACGCCATGAATCAAGAAGAATTGACAGACAGTTAAGAGGACGCGCCGGTCGACAAGGTGATCCCGGCACCTCCAAATTCTTTATTTCGTTAGAAGATGATCTAATGAGATTATTCGGAAGTGATAGAGCTGCTTCGGTTATGAGCAAAATTGGTTTGGAAGACGGTGAAGTTATTCAACATCCGCTTATTACTAGATCGGTTGAAAGAGCACAGAAAAAAGTTGAAGAAAATAACTTCGCAATTAGAAAAAGATTACTCGAATATGACAACGTAATGAATCAACAGCGTGAAGTCATTTATTCGAAAAGAAGACAAGCTTTAGAAGGTGAACGATTAAAAGGTGAGGTATTTCAATACCTCGAAGAATTTGTCGATGATTTACTTGAGCAGCATTACGAAAATGCCGAGATAAATGCTATTCATGATGCACTTCTGCAAAACTTATTAGTTGATTTCAAAATAAATCCCGATACTTACGAATCAATTGGCAGAGAAGGATTGAAAGAGAAAATTCTTCAAGCGGCAAAAGAATTTTACAAACGAAAAGAAGAAATGCTCGGAGCTGAATTGATGGCTCGTCTTGAAAGATATGCTGTATTAAGTGTAATCGATGAAAAATGGAAAGAACATCTACGAGAAATGGATGATCTGAAAGAAGGGATTGGATTAAGAGCTTACGGACAGAAAGACCCGCTAATTGAGTATAAAGCAGAAGGTTTTAAACTATTCGTTCAATTATTGGATAGATTAAGAAACGATATAATTTCTTTCTGTTTTAAATTTTTCCCGGCTCAACCGGATGAAGTACAGCAGAGAAAACAAAGACCACAACAAAGAATCACAGCAATTAAAGATTCGGTTACTAATCTTGGTTTGCAAGGAGGTAGGCAGCAGCAAGATGAAGGCGGTAGAAGAGGGAAAGCTCAACCGGTTGTTAGACAAGAAGAGAAAGTCGGTCGTAACGATCCTTGTCCTTGCGGAAGCGGAAAAAAATATAAACATTGCCACGGCAGAGCATAAGAGGTTCTTATGAAAAAAATTGAAGCTATAATTCGCCCGTTCAAACTCGACGAAGTTAAAGAAGCACTTCTTGAAGAAGGTGTTAGAGGTATGACAATTTCCGAAGTGCGTGGTTACGGCAGGCAAAAAGGTCATAAAGAAACATATCGCGGCAGTGAATACCAAATTGAATTTGTTCCCAAAATTAAAATCGAAGTTGTTGTTAACGATAACATAGTTGAAAAAGTTATAGATGCAATTCTTAAACATGCAAAAACGGGACAAGTAGGCGACGGGAAAATTTTTATTTACAACATAGAAGATATTATTCGAATACGAACCGATGAATCCGGTTTAGAGGCTTTATAAAAAATATGATGAAAACAATAATCAAAAAATATAGTCCGGTAATTTTAATTCTAATTCTGCCTGCTTGTAGTTTGTGGAATAACTTCACTACCTATTTTAATT
>DSBF01000372.1 GCA_011049495.1 Ignavibacteria bacterium | reverse complement strand
CAATTTCGTTTTCCTTTGCTTCGTTCTTAGCCGAATAAACACATTCTTCGAGAGTTTCTTTTTTATCTACTTCTATGTAATTATTAAAGAAATTATAAATAATATCCTTCGATGTACCGATGGCGTAAATCTTACGTACTTTCGATAGAACCAAATCTTTTATTTGATTATAATCGTTGCCTTTATCTTTACCGCCGAGGATCAGCAATATTTTTTCTTCAAAGCTATTTAAAGCGTACCAGACAGAATCAATATTAGTTGCTTTTGAATCATTGATAAATTTTATTCCGTCAACTTCTCTTACAAATTCCAATCTATGCTCAACACCTTTGAATGATGAAAAAGCTTTAGCAATATTTTCGTTAGAAACACCGATCAACTTAGCGGCAATTAATACCGCGAGAGCATTTGCATAATTGTGTTCACCTTTAATAAATAGATCGGAAGTTGTACAGACTTTTTCGGATCGATCATTTTCGATGTAGAAAAAGTTGCCGTTTGAAAAATAGGCTCCTTTATCGACACTTTTCTTTGTTGAGAAATAATACTTCTGTACAGACGAATCTTCAGCCGCGTTATGTAAGTTAATATCATCGGCATTAAGTATAAGACTATCGCTGCTGTCTTGATTTTCAAAAATTCTCAACTTTGCAGCTTTATATTTTTGCAATGAGTTTTCATATCTATCAAGATGATCAGGTGTAATGTTAAGAATCATTGCAATATTCGGTTTGAAATATTTTATATAATCCAACTGAAAACTTGATGTTTCTAAAGAGATATAATCATTTTCATTTGCCGTATACACTAGATCGGAAAACGGATCACCTATATTACCGCCGGAAAAACATTTCAATCCCGATTCATTCAATACATGATTAAGCAGAGCAGTAGATGTTGTTTTACCGTTCGAGCCGGTAATTGAAATAATTTTTGCCTTACAAAACCAGGAAGCAAATTCAATCTCACTATATATTTCAATTCCTTTTTCTTTTGCCTTTTTCAACACAACCGAATTTGATGGAACGCCCGGACTCGTAACTATGAAATCACAATCGAATACTTTATCCGAATGTGAACCGAACTCATATTCTATTTGCAGTTTATCGAATATTGCTTTTGATTCGGCTAATTCAATATCCGACCTTGAATCGGATACAAACGGAACAGCATCCTGGCTTAACGCAAGTTTAGCCGCCGCTTTACCGCTTAATTCCGCACCAATTATCGATATTTTTTTATCTTTTATATTCATTAGCGAATCTTGAATGACGCTAAGCTTACTATTGCTAAAATTATTGTTATGATATAAAACCGAATTACAATTTTCGGTTCCGACCAACCTTTCATTTCAAAATGGTGATGGATCGGAGCCATTAAGAAAACTCTTCTTCCTTCGCCGTATTTTTTCTTAGTGTATTTGAAATACAATCTTTGAATAATCACTGAAACCGTTTCAAGAAAGAAAATACCGCCGAGTATGGGGATAAGTAATTCTTTCTTTATAAGAATTGCTATGATACCAAACGCACCACCCAAAGCAAGCGAACCGGTATCGCCCATGAAAACTTGAGCCGGATAAAAATTAAACCACAAAAATCCCAAACCTGCACCGATAAAGGCTGCAATAAATACCGTCAGTTCACCGGATCCGGGTAAGTACATAATGTTCAAGTAGTCTGAATAAATAACATTGCCGGACATGTAAGCAATTATTGCAAGTGTTAACATTACAATTATCATGGTACCCATTGCTAAACCGTCTAATCCGTCGGTAAGATTAACACCGTTTGATATAGCGGTTATTATAAAAATTACAACCGGTATATAGAGATAAGAGAAATCGAAATTGAGATTTTTGAAGAATGGCAAAGTAGTTTGCGTATTATACAAAGCAAATTCAGGTAAGAAATAAATTACGCCACCAACAACCAAACCTACAAATACTTGACCCATCAACTTGTACTTTGCAATTAACCCTTTGGGATATTTTTTGACTACTTTAAGATAGTCGTCAACAAAACCGACAAGACTTAAGAAAAGCATACCGAGAGTTGTTAAAATTATATATGTACTTTTTAAGTCGCTCCACAACAAAATCGGAACGGTAATTGAAACCATAATAATGATACCGCCCATAGTTGGAGTGCCGGCTTTCGCTTTATGAGTTTCGGGTCCATCAACTCTAATTGTTTCACCGATTTGTTTTCTATGTAAATAATTTATCAACTTTGGTCCGACATAGAATGCTAAGAAAAGAGCAGTAATTGCCGCCAAAGCAGAACGAAAAGTTAAATACCGGAATAGATCGAATCCCGGCGGATTAAATACATCGTTAATATAATCGAACAAGTAATAGAACATTATTTCATTCTCTTTTTAATTATATCTACAAACTCTTCCATTTTCATTCCGCGCGAACCTTTAACAAGAATTACTGCATCGTTTATATCCATTAGAGATACAAAACGTTTTAAACTTTCCCGTAATGTAAAATGAAGTGTTGCAATTTTTGTTGATGGTAATGCTTCGTATAAATTATTCATTAATTTACCGTGCATATATACTTCGTCAATTCTTCCTTTCATTATTGAATCTTTCAAACCGGCATGCAATTTTGATTTTGCCTTTCCAAGTTCAAGCATATCACCGAGTATCATAATTTTTCTTTTATATCTATTCACTTTTGATAAAACATTTACAGCCGCTTTAACCGAATCGGGATTGGAATTATATGAATCATCAATCAACATTGTATTGTCGGCGATTATCGTACTTAACCTTCCTTTTACCGCTTGAATCTTTTTTGTCGCGTCTACAATTTCCTTTTTTGTTAATCCGAGTGTAATTGCAACTGATATTGCAGTTAAATAATTTTTTACATTTACTTCACCTAGTATTGGGAGTATTACATTAACTTTCTTTCCCATGCCTACTATTTCAATTTCGGGATATCCAAGCGAAGAAAAACTTTTTACTTTTCCTTTTATATCTACTTGCCCTTTGAATCCGTAGGTAGTAATATTTTTAAACTTTCTTTTATCCTTTCGTTGATATGGATCGTCATTATTGATTAATATTGTTCCGCCGACTTCATTTGCAACATTAAGCAATGCAGATTTTTCTTTATATACACCGTCTCTATCAATTAAGAATTCTAAATGAGTATCACCAATGTTTGTAATCAATGCTATATCCGGCTCGGAGATCTTTGCTATATATTCTATTTCACCGAAATGATTTGTGCCTTCTTCAAGTACTAATACATCTGTTTTTTCATTTGCAGAAAAAATGGTTAACGGGACACCGATATGATTATTATTGTTTGCAACTGATTTCGTTACTGTATATTTGGCTGATAAAAGTGTCGCAAGCATTTCCTTAGTTGTAGTCTTACCGTTGCTGCCCGTTAACCCAATTACTTTTGCATTTAATTTTTTTCGCCAAGTATTTGCAAGTTGTCCGTATGCTTTTGTTGTATTGTTAACTGTAATTACCGGAATTTTCAGTCTCTTAAAATCTTTCTCTCTCTTTTTTGAAATAATAACTGCGGAAGCCCCTTTACTTATTGCTTCTTTGACGTAATTGTGCCCGTCTGTTTTCTTTCCTTTAATAGCAACAAAGAGAGAACCTTTTTTTATTGTACGTGAATCGATTGAAATATTTTTTACCGGTTTGAATCTATCGGGATTATAGATCACTGAATTCGCTAGATTAAAAATATCTTCTAAAGTAATTTTTATCGAGTTCATCGATTTTCCTTCGCTGCAAGCGATAAATATTTTAAGGCAATTTCTTTGTCCGAGAAATAATTTCTTACACCGTTTATTTCCTGGTAGTTTTCGTGACCTTTCCCTGCAATAAGAATAACTGCATTATCTTCGGAGTTCTCAATTGCTGATTTAATTGCAAGTTCTCTATTTTCAATTCTGTGATAATTCTTTCTATTTATTCCTTTGACTATGTCATCAATAATTATATTTGGGTCTTCGGTTCGAGGATTATCGGAAGTAACATATATTACATCGCTAAGGTCATCTGCAATTTTCCCCATAACCGGTCTTTTGGTTTTATCACGATCACCACCGCATCCGAAAACAGTATGGATTGATCTTCCTTCTTTATTTATATGATGAATTGATTTTAATACTTGCTCTAAACTGCTTGCGTTGTGTGCATAATCAATAATTACTTTCTTCTCACCTTTTTTGATTAGTTCAAAACGACCCGGTACTTGCGGAGTATTTTTTATTCCTTCTATTGCCTGTTGAACATCGATACCGAGTGAAGTAGCGGAAGCAAAAGCTGCAGCGGCATTATATGCATTAAACAACCCGATTAATTTTGTTTCGAGGTTGTAAACTCTTTGTTTATATAAAATTTCAAATTTTGTTCCGCTGAAATCATAATGAATATTCTGCAGTTTGTAATAGGCATTTAAATTTTTGCCGAATGAAAATGTTTTGGCTTTTGTATTATTAATTACCGCGGATGCATTGGGATCATCGATATTATAAACTGCTGTTGCATCAGAATTTAATTGTGCAAATAAAAGTTTTTTTGCATCGCGGTAGTTTTCAAAAGTCTTATGAAAATCAAGATGATCCGATGCTATGTTTGTAAATATTGCAGAATTAAAATTTATATCAGCCACTCTTTTTAAGTAAAGTGAATGAGATGATACTTCCATTACACAATACTTTGATTTTGCATCTATCATTTGAATCATCATCTCATTAATTTCATTGGCTTCCGGTGTAGTTAATCTAGATTTTAATTCAGTATTTCCAGCGTAATTTGCAATTGTGCCAATCAATCCGCATCTCTCGCCTTTTTGTTCAAGTATTGATTTAAGATAATACGCGGTAGTAGTTTTTCCTTTAGTACCTGTTATACCTATAACGGTTAATTTTTCGGAAGGTCTTTTGTAAAACTCGTTTGAGAATTCGGACAATGCTTTTCTACTATCTTTTACAAGAATTTTTACTAAACCGGCTTTGCTAAAAATTTGTTCGGGGACTGCAAAATTATCTTCTAAAACAATAGCAGATGCACCTTTATTAATTGCGTCAAGAATAAAGCGATGACCGTCTGTCTTAAATCCAATTACCGCAATAAACAGGGAATTACTTTTCACATTTCTCGAATCACTCGTTATGCTGTTAATTTCAACAGCTTCAGCATTACCTGTTACATGAATTGTTTTCACATTATTTAAGAGTTCTGAAAGTTTCATTAAAACACTCCTAAAGTTCGCAGCATGTTATTGTCTTCACACTTAATTATACAAACTGCACCACTGTTAATCTGAGTACCGGGTTTAATACTTTGTTCAACAACCTTGCCGCTGCCTTTTATATCATATCTCAAACCCATTTCATTTAAGATAGCGAGTGCATCGCGTAAGGATCTGTTAAGCAGGTTGGGCATCGTTAATCTGCTTGAATATTGATTCGCGGTTTCAATTTTCGGAACAACTTCACCGATGTTTGCAGTCTGTAAGAATACCGGTTCGTCATTTGAAAAACTTGATTCAAGTAATTGATCAAGCGGATGTTCCTCGCGAGTGAAAGAAATTCTTTGCGGAATTACTTTTATATCTTCTTCGACAATTCTGTTAACAATTCTTTTGAATACCGGTGCAGCAACAAT
>DSBF01000310.1 GCA_011049495.1 Ignavibacteria bacterium | reverse complement strand
TTGATATGCATGTTTTGAATGATTCTACAATAATGAAATCCCTATCGGGATTTTTGATATGCATGTTTTGAATGATTCTACCATAATGAAATCCCTATCGGGATTTTTAATATGCATGTTTTGAATGAGTTTTTCCTTTTTGTTTTTTTACCATAATGAAATCTCTAATGGGATTTTTGGACTGGATATTATTGCAATTTTAAATTTATAATAAAAGGGGTGCCTTTCGACACCCCGAACCACAAAGGAAGGAGAGAGAGTTTTGTTGCTAAGTTTTTGAGTAATCTTGTAAGTCAAAAACAAGTGACTCGCCAGTCGTCAGACCTCGACGCACCCTGTCGGGAGTTCGGTCGAAGACTCCGTTGGAGTCTCCAGACACTAACGAGCGAAGTCTGACGACCTTTAACGTTTCCCGAATGATATCCCCCGGGATTTTCTTAATCAAAATGGTTAAACAAAAAATTTTTATTAATAATTTTATACCTGACAAATCCCGGTGATTTTGAGAAACCTTCGAGGTAAGAGTTTGTTGATTAAGTTCTTTTTCCTCGAAGGTTGCTAGGGCTGCCAGTAACCTTGGAGGTCTAAATCATGCGACCTCCAAGGTTTAATTTGTAGCCGCGGACCTGTCTGCCTCTTTACGTCTGCGGTGATAACATCTCGTTATCTTTACTTATCAGTAGAATTATAAATTACGAGTCATTCATGCACGCTGACAAATGTCAGCGGTTACATATCCTATTCATACCGACAAATGTCGGCGGCTATTTATTTACTATTACGACATTTGTCGCCTGGTAATTTAGTCCTAAGACCCGAATCTCATGAATTTCAATTCAAGTTAATTCGTGTCAATTCGTGAAATTAGTGTCTTATTTCAACAAAGTCATTTTCTTTGTAATTATATTTGCACCGGATTCTAACTTATAGATATACATACCTGATGATAAATTCTCAGCATTCCAATTGATTGTATAAATACCCGCTGATTTGAAGTCATTTATTAATTCAGCAACTTTCTGACCGAGTACGTTATATACCGTCAACTTCACGTTGCCTGCTTCCGGCATTGTAAACTGAATTTTGGTTGAAGGGTTAAACGGGTTAGGATAGTTTTGTGATAAATCAAAACTTACCGGGATTTCTGAATCATATTTTTCTTCAATACCAACAACTGTTTGCGGAGTATAACCTAAAACTGAAAGTGCTGTCCAACCTTCAGTCCATAAACCATTATTAGGATCAAAAGCACCTGCATAATTTGTCGGGACAAAGAATTGATCTCCAACATTAACTGCTGTTGTTGCTAATTGCGGTCTAGGATCAAGACCCTTATCGGTAGTTCTGCTGATTCCTCTTAATTGAGGGTCAACTAAATGATTATTATTTGCAGCTAAATGATCTACTACCCATTGATCGCCTGATGCTATTGTTAACCAATCATTTCCGGCTCCGAAGCCCCACCAATAATTATTACTCATTACCAAATCACCATTCTCTAATCGCGATCTGCTGTCTTCGCCGGTTATATCTTCTACTTTTAATCCTACTCCAACAAAATCAGTAAAGATACTATTGTAATACTTACCACCGGCATTATCTCTAAAATATATTGCTCTATCGTTTCCATCACCCGCCGGTGTTGCGCCTACACCAGAACCAATGTATGTTGCATTTGCTATCATAGGTATTGCATACGGTTCGCATGTTTCGCAGTCATCACCGCCGTCATGTTCACCGCCTCTTCCGGCTTCATCCGAACCTTGTACCGAGAACCAAAACTGGTTCTTTCCTCTCCAGCCTTGATCGTAGTCAAATGAATCATCAGCGCAGAATGCTGCTACTAAGTATCTTGTATTTACTGTACCGCCAAACCATTCAAATCCATCATCAAAGTTTGCATATACTTCTATGTATTCAATCGTTGTGCCTCTTCCAACTGCACCCATTGTTAATCCGTTGATTTCATCACCGGGTACGCCGCTTATTGAAAACCCACCGTGACGAATTGATACATATCTTAATACACCGGAGTTATCGTCATCATCATTACCACCGTACTTTGCATCCAATTCACTTGGGATACCTTCAATTTGGTTTTCTGTTGTCGGCTGATTTGTAGTTGCTCTTCCTAAGATTATAATTCCACCCCATAAACCTCTGTCTGCATTTGTTAGATCATCAGGGATTGATAAGTCATCAAATTCTGATGTGAATATTATCGGATTCGCGGCGGTTCCTTCTGCCATTATTTTGCCGCCTCTTCTGACTACTAACGCACTTGCTCCTTCACCTGTTGTTATATTACCTTGTGACCGACCTTTAATTACAGTACCCGGTTCAATAGATAGTGTTGCCCCATTATTAACAAACACAAGACCGTTAAGAATGTATTCGTTGTTTGCAGTCCAAGTTACATCCGATGAGATATCATCTGTAACAATAACTTGAGCTGAAAGCAATATTGGGAAAAAGGCAAGTAAAAAAAATGAAAAGAATCGCTTCATCATGTACATCTCCTTTATTAATGATTAATGAAATAATTACTCTAAATATTGTATGATATACCTACTGAGTAAGTCATACCCCTTTTATATTCTTGAAAGATATACTCTTGACCTCTGTACTTATAAACTTCACAGTAACTTGAATTGAGAATATTTTTAACTGATAATTTCATTGAGAAGTTAGAGAATAATTCTTGACTAACGACTAAATCGAGCTGAGCAGCAGGCTGTTCGAATACATCAGGCGTTAAGTTTGTTGAAACTCTTGAAAGTCTCTCGCCGAAAGTGTTAAAGTATAAACTTGCGGTTGTTCCGGTAGAAAAGTTTGTATAGGACAAGTCGAGATTAATAATGTAATTAGACTGCCCTTGTAAATCCCTTTCTTTGCTTGCTGTTGAATCGATAGAAAGACGTGATGCCAATTCAACTTCTGATATATCAATATCCGAATCAACGAGAGAAAGATTTGCACCGATAGTGAAATTTGAGAGTTCTTTCCATACATGATCTAATCTAAATCTTGCTTCAAACTCTGCACCTAAAATAGTTGCTTTGTCTACGTTTGTATAAGTAACAATTCTATTTGATTCTGTCGTCCCAAGAGCAAAAGAGCGTTCAATAGGATTTTTTAATTTTTTATAGAATCCGCTTATTGCAAATATTTCACCGGGTCTGGTATACCATTCCCATCTTAAATCATAATTCTCGATTAAAGTTCTTTTTAGATTTGGATTACCTTGAAGTTCAAAACCGTTAACAAATTCTTTTGATGAAAATGGGGCTAACTCTCTGAATGTTGGTCTTGCAAGTGTTTGGGTAGCAGCAAATCTAATATTCATATTATTTGCAAGGTTATAAACTAAATTTAATGACGGCAGTAAATCGTTTTCTTTAATATTACCAATACCAAGAGTTGTATCTTTACTTATTACTTCTATTTCAGTTGTTTCATACCTAATACCACCAATCAATCTTAGTCGATCAAAAATTGCTAAGTCAATCATAAAATAACCGGCAAGCACTGTTTGATCACCGGTATAATTGTTCCTTGCTCTTGAGTTATCTCTTATTACATTGCCGAAATTATAACGCAGTGTACCGTTACTTAATGTATCGGTACTTAGTAATCCATTATATTTATCCGAGAATAGTTCGGTTATATTTCCGTTAACTTCATTAAAGAAAGCATTAACCGGGAGATAAGTAAAAATTCTTTCAGTAAAATTTCGGTCGGTTGTTTGATATAAACCGCCGACTTTTATTTTACTTGCTAAACCGTTCCACTGTGTAAATGGAACCGATAGATTAACATTGTAAGTATTCGAATTATCCTCTAAATATCTGAAGTATCTCGCCGGGTCATCAAAATTTGAACCGCGTATTGTATGTGTACTTGGAGTTTTTGTCGTGTCTTCAATTGAAAATAATAATCTTAAGTCGGGTTCGTCTTGTGTAGTTTTTGCAAATGAAGCGGACCAGTCAATAGTTGTTCCTAAGAAAGAGCTGAACAAGTGTTCTCCTCTAACCTGGTATGATAGCACATCTCTTTCTATCCAACCTAAGACCCTGTTCCTAACAATTCTCGTGTTATCTAACTCTTGAGGCCAAAAACCTTCTTGAAAACGAGCTGTTGAAGTTCCAGACTTTGAATAAAAAATATTACCGCTGATCTGATGGTTGGAATTAATATTTAGAGCAATTGAAGTGAGAGCACCAAGTGTTGATTCAGCCGAGCCTTGAGCATCTTTTAATTTCAGTTGATTATTAAGTGAACCAACCCCAGGGCTCCAATTATATATACCTACTTCACCATCTTCGTAATAAGAAAAATTTCTGCCAAAAGTAAAACTTCCCAAATAACCAAGATTTGATTCTTTACCGAGTGTGATTCTATCACCAACTGAAAGCGACATACTTTGATTTACCGGAGGTGCTTCCCTATTCAAATCCAAAATATTGTTAAATGCATTAGACATTATATCGAGTGTTTGTGCTTTGTTATCATCAAATCTTGCTTCAACAGCAGTTGGTACTTTGGTATCCGGATTACTAAATATAGAAGGAATGCTTCGTGTTCCGTCATCCGAACCAAGCCAGTCATTACCACCGCCAGCATAAGTAAGAAAATCACCATTGCCTGTAGCCTGACCATGATAGGTTACCGACGATGAAAAACCAAGTGTAAAAGCATTCGGAAAACTTCTTGTACCGATATCAACAATACCGCCACTGAAGTTGCCGGGTTTATCGGGTGTAAATGTTTTTATAGTTACAATATTATCTAGAAGATTTGTTGGCAGTAAATCCAATTGAAATGCTTTTCTATTCGGGTCCGAGCTTGGTAGTTCTGCACCGTTTAATTGTGTGTAACTATATCTATCTCCAAGTCCTCTTACATATACATATTTACCGTCAACAACCGATGCACCAACGACTTGTTTAACGGCTTCTGCTGCATCACCGCTACCTGTCCTTGAAATTTGTTCTGCACTTATTGCATCACTAACGGCAGCCGATTTTTGTCTTTTAACCAAGAGACCTGCTTCAGAGTCTTCTGCAGCTTTAGCAGAAATTATAACATCATCAGTAGTGAAACTTTCTACTTGAAGAACGACATTAATCTTGGATATTTTATTTTTTTCAACTTTTACTCCCTTGATTATACTTCTGGAAAATCCAATACTGGAAATGACCAAATCATATTCACCTTCCGGAACATTTTCAATAAAGTATTTTCCGTTAAGATCGGATGCGGCTCCAATTGAGGTTCCGTCGACCATTATATTGGCACCGACAAGCGGCTCACCCAATTCACCATCAACAACAATACCGGTTATTTTGCCTGATTGAGCAAATAGCAAAGTAGATGTTAAGATGGTTAGTAAAATTGTTTTGAAAAGAATATTCAAATTAAATCCGCCAAATTTTAGTTTGGTTTTGTAATACATTTTTCTCTCTCTCTTTGTTGTGGTTTAAAACTTATGGTACGAAACTAAGGTTTGAATGTTAACCCGGAGTTAACGATATGTTAAGGAATTGTTAAGAAACAATTAGTGCATTGCCAAATAGTTTAATTGTCTAATTGATGTGTCGGAAAGAATGAGTAAGTCACCTTACGCACAAACATCGAAGGTTGCTTGTTTTTAACCTTCAATGTTGCATTAATAGGCTAAAATTAAG
>DSBF01000222.1 GCA_011049495.1 Ignavibacteria bacterium | reverse complement strand
CCAAATCTATGAAGTGCACCAATTGAACCAAGTGACGAGAAAGAATAATCGATGGTGTAATCACTTACATTAAAACCAACACCGATATTAAACCCTGCTAAACCTGTACTTGCACCGATTTTGTAATCTTTTCTTCGTTCGTTATCATAACCTAAACGGATTCTAAGCGAACTGCTGAATTTAATTTCGGCACCGGCAGTAAGCTGTTTAAATCGATCGCCAAAATTTTCATAATTTTCGTTCAAGCGATTAAGGGAGAGATATAATTTAAAAGGAGTATGAGCAAGTTGTTTTGTAACCCCGACTCTAATGTCTAACGGTAATTCTTCTTTTTCATCAAAATAAGAAGAAAGCTGTGTACCGAAGTTCAGAATAGAAAATCCGAAATTCCATTCGCTTTCGGGAATCTCATAATGTAATCCGAAATCCATTGCAATTCCGGTAGAAGAATAATCGGCAATGCCGGAATAAATAAATTTAACGTTTGCCCCGTAATAAAAATTTTCTTCTAATTTATTTCCGTAACCTATTGTAAAAGCAAATTCACCTGCACCGAATTCGCCAAGTTTGTTACCGCTTGCATCTGCTTCGGTGAAGCTTCCGTAATTTATATATTGAACACCAACTCCGAATCTTCCAATCTCTTCAAACTCTTGTGAATATGTTAAACTTGCCGAATTAATATCGACAAAATGTTTTAAGAACGAAAAGGAAGCAGGTTTATCCTTTAAGAAATTTAACCCGGCGGGATTATAGAACATTACATTCGGATCATCGTTGTTTGCAACATAACTTCCTGCTAAGGCAGCAGCACGCGGACTCATATCTAAACGCAAGAATTCAAATAAGCTTTGTGCCTGGAGTAGTGTAAATGTTGAAAATAAAATCAAAATCCCGAAATAACGCTTCATAATATCCTCAATTTTAACTGTCGATATTAATTATATTTACATCGAATGGCAAGGTAAAATTCTTTCGTTAACTTTAAAAACTTTCTTTGAGGAACAAACTCAAATTAAAATGTGTTAAATTTGCCAATGAAAAAAAATAATGAAAGGTAATGTAAAATATGAATTCACTTAAGACAGTTTTTTTGATGACATTAATGATGGTTCTCTTCTTACTTGTAGGTTCTGCGTTAGGAGGAGAAACAGGTTTAATTATTGCTTTTGTATTTTCTTTAGCACTTAACTTCGGCTCATATTGGTTTTCGGATAAAATTGTTTTGAAGATGTATCGCGCAAAAGAAGTTAAGCCCGAAGATAATCCTCGGCTTTATGATTCGGTTGCAATGCTTGCAGAAAAAGCGAATCTTCCTATGCCGAAAGTTTATATTGCCGATAACCCAACACCGAATGCTTTTGCAACAGGAAGAAATCCCGATAATGCTGCAGTTGCCGTAACTTCCGGTATTCTCAGAATTCTCGATCAGAAAGAGTTGGAAGGAGTGTTAGCACACGAACTTGCTCATATTAAAAATAGAGATATTCTTGTTAGTACGATAACAGCTACATTAGTCGGTACAATAACATTTCTTGCGCGCATGGCTGGTTATGCAATGTTATTCGGTGGAAGAGATAGAGATTCGGGGCAAGCCGTTACTTCTTTAGTACTTCTTATTTTATCACCAATTGTAGCAGTGCTGATTCAACTTGCAATATCGAGGTCACGAGAGTATATGGCAGATGAAGGAGGAGCAAATATTTGCGGACAACCGTTAGCTTTAGCAGGTGCTTTGGGAAAATTACAATCGGCAAATAAACAGATACCGATGAGAAATGCAGATACTTCCTCGGCACACATGTTTATCGTGAGTCCCTTTGCCGGGAAGTCAATGATGAAATTATTTTCAACCCATCCTCCCGTTGAAGAAAGAATTAAACGTCTGCAGGAAATTGCAGCAGGAAGAAGATAAAATTAAGGGAGTTGTTCGACTCCCTTTTTATTTTAATAAACTAATTATAACTTCCGTTTGAAATTAATCTCGAATTCGTCTATTTGAACAAATCATACTACATATCAGCATTATTATTCTTTTTAGTATTGCAATTTTTAACTGCTCAGCCAAAATCCAATCTTGATATTATTTATGATTTGATTGAAGAAAACGTAAATCAGATACTGTTGAAATTACCTCATGATGTTACACTAAAAGAAGTTGAGTTTATCTCTCCCAAAGAATATGAAAATTTGGAGAATAGATTTCTTCACACACTTAACAATAAAGGAATATTCAGAACGGATTCAGTTCATTCATTTTCATTAAAATATTCTTTGGATCAAATTGGGGTTTTGTATTCGGAACCATTTAGAGGCAGTTTATTAAGCGATTATGAAGTTGAAAGAAAAATATTCTTAAGCAGTACCTTTGCTTTGGGTATAAATAATCATGTCAAACATTCTGAAATAATCGAGACAGAATTCTCCGACACACTATATTACTCCGATATAAAGATTGTTGAAACCCCTAACCTTTCGATCACACATGGAACAAAACCATCCGAACCTCTGTTTGAAAGTCTGCTGGAACCGGTAATTGCCATTGGAGTTGTAATAGTTACAATAATTTTGCTCTTTACGGTTCGCAGCAAATAGTTGTAACTTTGACGGTATAAGGAATTTATTTATTTTGCACATTCATTTTTAACCACTCTTAAGATATTGGATATATGAAATTATTCTTAGCAATTTTAGCTTTAGTTGTTATTATCGGTTGTTCCGGTGGTCGTGATACAACACTTCTTACACCCGATGAGCACTTCAATTATGCGTTTGAACTCTTTCAAAAAGAAGATTACCAGGATGCTCAATTAGAGCTTCAATCTATTCTTTTACAATACCCCGGTAGTGCAGTTAACGATGACGCACAATACTATTTGGGGCTTACTTATTTTAGAAGAGGACAGTATTTATTAGCCGCTTATGAGTTCAGTAAATTAATCAGAGATATTCCTGCAAGCGAATTTGTACCTGATGCACAATATATGTTGGCGGAATCTTATTATCAGCTCTCACCACCTTTCCCGTTAGATCAAGCTTATACCAGGAAGGCAATAGAGGAATTTCAATCTTTTATAGATTTTTTCCCGCTTAGTCCCAAAGTAGCCGAAGCGGAACAAAAAATTACTGAGATGAACAATAAATTAGCGGAGAAACTTTATAGCAATGCTGTCATATACGAAAAGATGAGCTATTATAAAGCGGCAATTAAATATTATGGTGATGTACATGAAATCTATCACGATACGAGATTCGGTCCGTTAGCCTTACTAAAAAAGATACAGTTGGAAATAAGTAGAGACGAAATTGCATCCGCAAAAAGAGATATAAATAAATTTTTGGCTCAATACCCGGATCATGAATCGGTTATGAGTGTGCGTCAACTTGAAGAACAATACATGAATCAGTAATGTCCGAACAAAAAATTAAAACCGTATCCGATTCAATTGTTACAATGACAGAGCTTGTTCTGCCGAACCATACAAACCAGCTTGGAAATTTGCTTGGCGGACAATTAATGCATTGGATAGATATTTGTGCAGCTCTTTCTTCTGCAAAACATTCTCAAAGGGTTTGTGTTACCGCTTCGGTTGATAGAATTGATTTTCATCACCCGGTAAAATTAGGAAATGTTGTAACCTTGAAAGCATCGGTTAACCGTGTTTTTAATACTTCTATGGAAGTGGGTGTAACCGTTTTTGCCGAAAACCACAGAGAAGGAACAAGAATTCACACTAACACTGCTTACTTGACTTTTGTTAGTGTCGATGATAATACAAAACCAGTTAAAACATTTGATATAGTGCCGCAAACAGATGACGAAAAGAGACGGTATGATGAAGCACTTACAAGAAGAGAAAGACGGCTTTCGCAGCGCAATAAAGATTGTTAAGCTTTTTCTTCTCACTCCTTTTGTAGCCGCTACATTTTATTCACAGATTAATATAAACGGATTTGTTGAAGTCAAATCTTTTCCTACCGCTCTTGATGCATCAAAAATATTATCAGCTCAGATAGATTCCGATTCCGAACATGATTTTTTATTGACCTCTTTTGGTAAAAATATTTATTTACAATTATCGACGGAAGAATATAGACAGAGAATTCTTAAAACACCTTTTGAAGTTTCGGAAATTAAACGAGTGAGAAAACTATCGGATAAGGAAACGTTGTTCGCTTTTATTTCTCGTAAAGATAGAGCCTTTGGAACTTTTGTAATTAACAGCAATGGTCGGCTTGGTTCACTAAAGTTCACAAAGCTTAACTATCATCCGGAAAATTTTATACTTACTCGTTTCACGAGAAAAGCTTTGATCTTTGGAAATAATTATAATGGATTGACTCTTATTAATGTTGATTTGGAAGATAAAGAAATTCTTGAATTGCAAAGAGGTACATTAGCCAACAATGCTTTGTTTTACGATTTTGATAATGATTCCAATACGGATATTGTCTATTACGATATATTTTCAAATGCACTAAAGATTATAAGAAATGAAAACAATTATCAATTAGACAAAATAAACTTTTCTAAACCCTTACCGAATCTTACTAAAATAAGAAAGTACGATTATGACTTCGATGGATTTGAAGATGTCTTGTTTAGCACAAACAACACAATTGAAATTTTCTACGGTGATACTGTAACTACTTTTGAAAATAGCGAATTACTAATAAAAGAAAATGGGATCATTGATTTTCAGATCGGCGATTTTAACAAAGACGGTTATTCTGATTTAGTATATCTTAAAAAGGATATTGATAATTCATCACAACTATATGTCAGTTTTTCATCATCGGATCAATTATCCAAACCAATACAATTTTCTAATAATAACAATATCACGTCTTTTGATGTAATTGGGTGGCGAAAAGATAAAATAGCTTATCTAACAGACGATGGGAAAATTTTTGTAATTTCTTCAATCGATAAAATTGAAGATACATTTCTTCAGCTTGGTACAATTCCTAGAGAAATAATCCTGTTTAAATTATTATCAAACAATTTAGTTAGTCTTGCAGTGGTTGATTCTTTTGATAGTAAAGTAAAATTATTTTTGAATGCTTTAAGCAGTTACCATGAAATCCCTCTTAAAAAGGTTCCCGGTTCTTTATTAATTGAACAAATTGATGAAAATACTCTAACACTTACTGCATTTACAAAAGGGGATAAATTGATTGAATTTGTTAGATTAAGTTTATCCGATAATTCATTTGCATCAAAACATTTTTATACGAAACACGATATTGTTCATTTAGTGCTTGAAAAAAAAGGTGATAACCTCCCCTTGATAATGGCTCTTACGGAAGATGATGGTAAAATTATGATGGAAGAATTTGAATATCGAAATGTCAGATACCAAAAAAGCCAGCCTACCACTTTATTAGAAAATGCTTATAAGGCAAAAATTACATCGAATAAATCTGTTGTTTATGTACAAAAGTCACAGAATAAAAAACTTGTACTTGGTGAAAAATTTCTAAAAGATATTGATGGACTTTCATCTAAACAGTCTTTATTGGGTCTGGAATTAAGTGAATTGCAAAATGTAAATATTCATGAATTTGAATTTAGAGGCAAACTTAAGTATATAATATCAATCATCACGGACTTGGGAAATCACAATTTCTTGTGGGCAGACAACAAGGTTTACCGGGTTGACATAAGTAATTTTATTAACCAGGTTGATATTAATCCTTTTAGTAGAAATTCTTTTGTAAATACTACAT
>DSBF01000399.1 GCA_011049495.1 Ignavibacteria bacterium | reverse complement strand
TCTAGTTGACCGACGGGAATCATATTCATAGCTGTAACAAAAAGACCGAACCAACCTACACATAAAAACGGATAATGATAAATTTCAGACATCGGAGGAATAAATTGATCCGGTGAAGTCAATAATTCACGTAATGCAGCAAACAAAATCGTATCCCCGAATTCCAAACTTAAAGCTCCTTCACCATATTCAGGAGTAAAATAATCGGGATGAATCTGTAAAATATACTCTTCGCCGGGAAGATTGAGAAAACCGTAAACCAAAAGAATTAGACAAGCAACAAATCCGGCTAAAGGACCGGCAATACCAATATCAAACATAGCTTTATTGTTTTTTACGGGAGTTCGAGTTTTTATAACAGCGCCTAAAGTTCCGAAGTGAAAAAATCCGGGTATAGGGGGAAAGGGTATAAAGTAAGGGAAAGTTGCTTTTACTTTATGATATAAAGCAGCAAAGTAGTGACCGAATTCATGAACTCCCAACATAAATAAGATTGAAAAAGAGTAAGGTAATCCCTTTGCAAGAATTTCAAACTCATAAGGACCCATTGTACCTGTAGTCCACTCAACTCCGGCAATGGTTGTTGTTACAAACGTAATTAGGAACAACCCAATATGAAGCGAATAATTTTCCTTCTGCTTTTTTATTAAAGTAGAACCTAAACGATTTTCAGTATATAAATTTTGATCATCCATTATAAATCTATGTTGAAACCGATTGCGGAATATTCTTTGTTGAAATCATAATACTCACCGTGTACGCTTTTACCCGAATAGTAATGAAAATAAATACTAATTCCCTTTCCACCTTGTTTACCGAACTTCAATCCGAGATTAAACGAATTATTTCCGAAATAATCAGCAATGTTAACAAGCTTAAAATCATATGCAATAAATGGTGTCAAGTATTCACTAATTAGACTTGCGCCAAAATAATCAAAACCGATTTGATAACTATCTCTGCCTAATTCGGAAGGAGTTACATTTATTAAATAGGTAAACCCGGCATAAAATCTAATTTCATTCCATTTAATAAATGGCATTAACTCAACGAACTCTCTGCTGTAAACTCTTGGCACTAATCCGTCACGCCATTGTTGTTTTTGATTATCAAAATGACCGTCAACAAAATGAGCACTGATGTGACTCAATCTTAATCGAGCACCGTACTCAATTCTATCCGTAGTATTTTTATATCCGAAATTTATCCCGAATAAATAATCAACGGCATCAACCGGGAAGTGGAAATCGCTTTCACCTCTTAACAAAGTATAAGTAAAAAGATCTGCACCTAATGAAAAAGTCTCGTATTCGGTTAATTTATAACGAAGCACATCAATTGAGTTACCTATATCCAAACGCAATTCATTTTCGCCGGTTTGAAAAAGGAATCCAAGTTTAGGTTCTAAAATGTTTGCAGCGAATGGTTGTATTAATAAATCATCCGGGAAAATTTCGGTTTTATTTTGAGATAAATATTGAGATGATATAACAATTAGTAAAAGAATAATTTTTTTCATTTAATGTCCGCTATTTATAAACTCTCCCCTTCCATTCAACTTTTTGATTTATTAATGTTATGAAAGGAAGAAGAACAACATAAAGAATAAAGTAAATTTCAAACGCAGCAAAATGCTTAAACCGTAATGATAATTTTAATTTATCATGTACTCCTTTTATTGCAAAATAATCAACTGCTATTTTGAAAAGTGTCAAATATAAAGATAGCATCGAGAAAAAGAAAGGAACTAAGATTATACATAAGTGCGTAATAAAACCGGCAGCCATTACACCAAAACCGGCAAGATCACTCTTTAACCCGCCGACTCCCCAACGTTTTTTTTGTTTGAGAAGCAACTTCCAAGTTGAACATGGTTTTGAAGTAACTAATCCTTCAGATGTCATCGGGTAAATAATTTTGTACTTTTTCAATCTGTGCATAGCCATTAATAAATTGAAATCTTCGGTAACAGAAAATGGCAGTGACTCATATCCTCCCACTTCTTCGTAAACAGATTTACGGTAAGACATATTATTACCGATACAGCTTAAAGGTTTGCCGAGATTCATAACACCACCGGCAATCATTAATAAGTAAGTGAAATCAACGGACTGCATACCGCCGAATAATGTTGTGTCAACTTGGTTTGTATATCCGCATACCATTGCAACATCGTCTTTATAGTAAGATGCTAATTCCTTTGCCCAAGTCGGTGAAACTCTGCAATCGGCATCGGTTGTAAAAATAATTTCACCTTTTGATTCTTTAATTGCATTAGCAAGAGCATTTGCTTTACCTTTAAGCTGACCAATTTCGGCTCCGGGCTCAAGATATTTAAACCGCGATTTGTCGTGTATAAATTTTTGTATTATTTCTTTGGTGTTATCGGTTGAGTGGTCATTAACAATAAAAATTTCAATTTTGTTTTCGGGATACTCTAATTTTTCTAATGACTGCATGCATTCAATAATATTTTCTTCTTCATTTCTTGCGGCAACAATAACAGATATTGACGGCAGCTTATCATCATCAATCTTACCGAATCTTTTTTTCGACCCGATTATAAAAATCACAGTTTGGGAAAAATAAACAACTATTATCGATATGAATATTATTTCAAACATTCTTCCGGTATTCCGATTTCAAATTTATTTTTCTGAATTGATTCATAAAGGTAATCAATGGATTTCGATAAAATTTTATGTGAACTGAATGAATCATGCAAAACTACAATTGAATTGCTGTTTAAATAATTATCAACAGCATATTTCACTTTATTAAAATCCGATTCATAATCATAAGTAACCAACGACCACATAACATTCTTTATACCAATTTTTCCCAGCATCGATGCTTGATAAGGATAAATTCGTCCATATGGTGCGCGAAAATATTTTATCTCGTAATTATATTGAGAAGATAGAATCTCATTCATTTTTGAAATATCATCTAGAATTTTTGCATTAGTCATTCGAGTAATTTTATTATGATGCCAGCCGTGAGCGCCTACTGTATGACCTCTTTCCAAAATGTCATTAATTATTTTTGAGTTCCCTTCGAGATTTTCTCCCTGGCAGAAGAAAACGGATTTAATATTGTATTGGTCTAATTGCTTCAATACTTCGGAAGTTACTTGCGGTGTAGGTCCGTCATCAAAAGTTATCAATATTTTATTATCCGATGAATCCCAAATAGAATTTGGATAAATCTTTTTCAGAACATTGGGCGGAGTGTAAAAATATTTTCTCATCTTTTTACGACTTCCCCTTTCCACTTAAAATTACCAAATAAACCACCGATTGCAGAAATAATAATGTAAGGTATCTGAATAATTTCAGCGAGAATAAACGGTCGCAATATTTTCCTATCGTACAAAGTTTTTGAGCCGTAATTTAACACAAGATATTCTACGATAATTTTTACAAATAAACTTAACCCGAATGTTATAAATAATAAAGGATCGAAAAATAGACCACCAATTAATTGCAGAATAAGACCCAAGTAAAAAAGAAAAATTAATATGATTTTTAACACCAGCAATTTATTATTATAAAACAAACTTTTACTTGCCCATCTTTGTCTCTGCTGAAAAAATTCCACAATCTTAGTCCTTGGATAGGTTGTTACCATAGCTTCTTTTTCGTAAGCAAACTTAATTTTATAATTTGTTTGTGAGGCAACTTTTTGTAAAAACAAATCGTCATCACCGGAAGAAAAACCGAGTTGGTCACTATATCCGCCGACTTCTTCAAAAACACTTTTTCTATAAGCAAAATTTGCAGCTGAACAAATCGTCGGTGAGTTAATACCAATTAATCCTGCACCGGTTAAAATTAAACCGGCAAACTCAAGTCGCTGAATTCTGGAGAAAAGATTTATATCTGATTTTAAATCAACAGGTCCCGCAACAATTGCAGTTTCTTCATCGAAATATTTTGACATAACTTCCAACCAGCGCGGATAAAAACTACAATCTGCATCTGTAGAAATTATTATGGGATTGCTGGAATTTTTAACTCCTTCGATTAGTGCTTTTTTCTTGCGTGCTTGATTATCTCTGCCATTCTTTATTCTTATTATCTTTGAATTAATTGGTTTATAGTTAAGAAGTTTTTCATACGTATCATCATTAGAATTATCGTCTATAAAAATTATTTCGTACTGACCTACTGCTAATGTTTGCGAACTTAAACTTGCACATAAAGATTTTATATTCTCCGATTCATTTCGTAACGGAATAATAACAGAAATCAATTCGCTGTTTTCATTTTTACCGAAAATTTTTTGTAGTCTTTTTAACCCGATGTAAACTTTCCCAATAAAGTAAACATAGTGGAGAGCAAGCAGAATAAAAATTAAGTAGAGAATTTCCATCACTTATTCTTAATTAAAAAGATAAGTCCAATTAAAGCCGGAAGAATTACATTAATAATAAAAAGTACTAATGCCGAATTAAATCCGATAGCCGGAGAAAGAGAGATCATTGCGATAAGATATGCTGCTGCACCTTCGCGTACACCTAAATCACCGAATGAAAACGGAAGAACAACAGTCGTGGCGAATAGTATTAATGAAGCAATAATCATTAATTGAATAATATCCGAATAGCTCGCGAATGCATTGACAAGTAATGCGAATTGTAAAAGTATTACCACAAAATAGAGAATATTTACAAAGAAAATTTTTGCTTTTACCGAAAAACTTTGCTCTAAAAATTTATCAATAACGGAAATCTTGTTTAATACTTTTTGGTTATTCTTGAATTTTCGTTTTACAACGCTAACGAAGAAATTACTGTTAAACAGCATATAAACCGTAATCGAAAACAACGTTACAATAATGATTAATAACGGAATATCGACATAAAAGTGCGGTTCATTAAAAGAACGATAAAAGAATACCGATGAAATTGCGCCGAAGAAAGTAATCACAATCATGTTAATTATTTTATCAATAAACGAAACAATTGTAACACTAAAAAAATTAAATTCTTCAAGTGGTATTGCTCGCCCGATAAATTCACCAATTCTTGCCGGGGTTGATAAACCGGAGGTCACACCGCCAAAATAAGAATGCAATGCTCGCATAAACGAAACCTCTCCAAGTGAATGATTCAGCACAAGTTTCCATTTATAAGCTTGCAAATAAATATTTACAAGAGATAAAATTGATGCGTATAATATAAATTCATAATCGGCGGAGAGAAAAACATTTGTAATTTTATCTACCGAAATATAGCTTACTAAAAAAATAAGAAGACCAATTGAAATAGCAACCTTTAATACCCTGTCAATCGATTTCCGGTTTTCAAGGATTTTTTGAAGTCTGTTTATAAGCGTATTTGCATCCAATAAATTATATCCATATTATTAATCAAATTACTTAAATTGAATTATAGTAAAAAAGAAGAAAAATTACATTGAACAAGCATCCAAAACCTCTAAAAAGATTCGGGCAAAATTATCTTGTCGATCAAAATATAGTTAAAAAAATTATTAGTCAGTTTGATCCGAAGAAAGATGATTTGATTTTAGAAATCGGTCCCGGGCGAGGAATTTTGACCGAACACCTCAATATTACCGGTGCAAAAATTTATGCGGTTGAGATTGACAAGCGGGTTATTGATGACCTTAAAGAAAAATTCCGGAATGTAGAATTTATTAATAAAGATTTCTTAAAAATTAATCTCAGTGAATATTCGAAAGGAAAAATTAGAATAATCGGCAATATCCCATACAATATTACTTCT
>DSBF01000311.1 GCA_011049495.1 Ignavibacteria bacterium | reverse complement strand
GGTAAACTTGCCGAAGACCAAGTGAGAGACTACGCAAAACGTAAGGGAATAAGTACAAAAGAAGTTGAAAAATGGTTAAGTTCTATATTAAATTACTGATAATGAGTTCATTTTATTAAGCAAAGGAGCTGCATGAAAAATTTATATTCAGTATTACTATTGATATTTACCCTCTTCTTTTTATTAAGCTGCGGTAGAGATAAATGGGAAGGTTACGAATTATATGAAAATGATGAATATGGTTTTTCGATTTATTATCCTGAGGATTGGAGTTTTAGAGAAGGATTCGGAAAAGATAGCGAACAAATAACAGGTTCAATTGTTGTATTTCAATCACCCAGTGAAGGTAAAATGGATTTCTTCAGAGAAAATGTAAATATCTTCATTGAAACTTTACCTGATTCCGTTGATAATGTTGACGCATATTTGCAATATTCCAAAAGTTTTCTTCCTACGCAATTGGCTAATATGAACATCAAAGAAGAAGGAAAGCAAGTTATCAACGGTGTTGAATCCAGATGGATAATTTTCGGTTATACCAGTCGATTAAAAGATTTAGCTTCTATGGGATATATATTTTATAAAGACGGAGTGGGATTTGTAATTAACTCTACTTCCCTACCCGATGATTTTATGAAATTTAGAAGAACTTTTGAAAAGATTTCTACATCAATAAAATTTAATTAAATATGAATTACGTGTCTGAATGGCTGACCGAGCACTTTGGAATTGCAGTTGAAGTTCAAGAAAAACTTCTGCTTACTGTTGTAGCTGTTCTTATATTAATTATTATCCGCAAGATAATTTTACACTTTGTTTCAAAAAATGTTGATGATATAAAACTCCAATATAAGTGGAGGAAAACATTAACTTATCTCATAACTTTTATTGCTCTTCTCATTATTGTTAGAATTTGGTTCCACGGTTTTGATTCATTCGCAACATTCTTCGGTCTTATATCTGCCGGCTTTGTAATTGCTTTAAAAGACCCGATACTTAATTTTGTCGGTTGGGGATTTATATTAATCCGCAAACCTTTTGAAGTAGGTGATCGTATTGAAATCAACAATGTTGCCGGAGATGTAATTGATATCAGAATTTTTCAATTCACATTAATGGAAATCGGCAACTGGGTAGAGTCCGATCAAAGCACAGGTAGAATGATTCACATCCCGAACGGAAAAGTGTTTACGGAATACCAGGCAAATTACAGCACCGGCTTTAATTATATTTGGAATGAAATAGCCGTTATGGTTACATTCGAAAGTAATTGGAAAAAAGCAAAAGAAATTCTGTTGGAAATTGTTAACAAGCGTACAGAAAATCTAACAACCGAAGTCCGTAATCAAATAAAAGAAACTTCGCGCAAGTTCATGGTATTTTATAGTGTATTAACTCCTACTGTATATACATCAATGAAAGAAAACGGTGTGAAGTTAACAATGCGTTATCTATGTGATGTTAGAAAAAGAAGAACAACCGAACAAAATATTTGGGAAGATGTTTTAACCGAACTTGCCGAACATGATGATATTCAATACGCATATCCGACAACTAGATTTTTTGACAATACAACAGAAGGCAAGCAAGCAATTAAAACAAAAGGATAATTATGCAATTAAATATTTCTCAAGAAGATTTGAATACTTGGGCAGATTACCTGCTCAACTATTCGCTTGACGGAATATCCCCTGACGATATTATAATGATTAAGGGAGAACATATCTGCTGGACTCTTATTTCTGTCTTGCAAGATAAAATTTTCAGAGCAGGTGCAATTGCCGATGTTAATCTAATTACTCCCGATAACGACAGAGGAAGAGTCTGGGGCGCGTCTATTGCAAGGCACGGTACGGTTAAACAAATTGAACGTGTACCGGATTGGCTAACCGAGCGATATAATAATATGACTAAGTATATTGAAATTTTGGGAGCAGAGAATCCAAAACTTTTCGACGGTCTTCCTGAACTTAATGCTAAAGCAATCATGCGGGCTGATGAGCCATTTAAAAATATTCGGCTCGGCAAACCTTGGGTTTTAACTCTATTCCCTACACAGGGTTTTGCAGATATGGAAGGGATGACATTAAATGACTATGCAAATGTAATAGTATCTGCTTCAACTGTTGACCCAAGAATGCTTGAAGAAGTTGAAGAAGACATCTATCAAAAAATGAAATCGAGTAAAGAGATAACCATTATTACCCAGCATCCGCATACGGGAGATGAGTTAGTATTGAAAATGAACATTGCAAAACGAAATATTGTAAAATGTACCGGTAAAAGAAATTTTCCCGATGGCGAGGTTTTTACAAGCCCTGATGCAAACAGCGTGGAAGGGGAAATTTATGTTGACTTACCTGTATTCCAGGGCGGAACAACAATTCAAGGTATTTATCTAAAATTCCACTCAGGTAAAATTATTGAATACACTGCAAAGTTAGGTAAAGATGCATTAGCAAAAATAATTGAAACCGATGAAGGTTCGCATCGTTTAGGCGAAGTTGCTCTCGGTATGAATAACGGAATAAAAGAAGTTCTTAAACATCCATTATTTGTTGAGAAGGTTGGCGGAACACTTCACATTGCAATCGGGGCAAGTTATCCCGAATGTTTTACCGATGAACCAAACTCAATTGAAGGAAAAAGTGAAATTGAGGAATTTCTTAAAAAAGGAATTATGAATAAATCAGCACAGCATGTTGATATTGTAACGGATTTTAGACCCGGCGGGGTTGGTCGTGCTGTTTTTCTCGACGATACTCAACTTAAAATTAAGAATAATATATGGGTAATTAGTTAATCCGGAGTTTTATGAAAATAAATGTCTCATCTGAAATAGGCGAACTTCAAGGAGTAATTATTCATACACCGGGGCATGAAGTTGAAAACATGACTCCTCTGAATGCCAAACGAGCACTTTATAGCGACATTCTCAATCTTGCAGTTGCAAAGAAAGAATACAAACAATTCAAGTCTGTTTTGAATCGATTTACAAAAGTTTACGAAATCTCCGACTTGTTAAAAAATATTTTGAAGATTGATGAAGCGAGAGATTACATTCTCGATAAAATTTGCTCAAATGAAAATGTTGATTGTCTTCATGATTATCTATTAACACTAAGTCCAAAAGAATTATCGCGGCAATTAATTGAGGGTGTTCCGATTGTAAAAGATACGCTCACAAAATTCTTAAGCAAAGAAAGGTATGCTCTCCCTCCGCTGCATAATTTTTTCTTTACACGAGATGCTTCTATCTCGGTTGGCGAAAAAATTTTTATTGCTAAGATGAGCAGCCCTGTTCGTGAACGTGAAGCAATTATTATGGAAGCAATTTTTAATTATCACCCGGATTTGCATACCGAAACAATTAACCCGGTTAAACAACTGAATTATTCACCATCAATTTCTTATGAAGGCGGAGATATACTTCTAATAAGGGATGACATAATCTGTATCGGGTTAAGCGCACGTACAACAGTTCAAGGAATTGATTTCTTAATTGACGAATTCAAAAAGTTGAAAAACCTAAAGCATATTATTGTTCAAGAGCTTCCTAGTACTTTAGAATCCTTTATTCATCTTGATATGGTATTTACTATGCTTGATAAGGATACTTGTCTAAGTTACGACCCGGTCGTATTTAATCAACATAATTATGTAACAGTTCATATAAAAGTTGATAACGGAAAGGTTGCGTGGATAAGGGAAGAAAAAAGCATTCCTGATGCACTAAGAAAATTAAAAATTGATCTCAACTCAATTTCATGCGGGGGTAATTCCGATGATTGGATTCAAGAACGGGAACAATGGCACAGCGGTGCAAACTTTTTTGCATTAGCCCCCGGTAAGGTTTTAGGTTATGGCAGAAATAATTATACAATAGAAGCGTTAAACAAATTCGGTTACGAAGTTGTAAAATCAGATGATCTTTCTAAACATGATATAAATAAACTTAAAAAATGTGTAATCACTATTGACGGAGCCGAACTGGCGCGCGGCGGAGGCGGATGCCGTTGTATGACTATGCCAATAAATAGAAAAGAAATTAAATGTTAAAAATAAATTTGGGATAAAAATGAAAACGATTCTATCATTATTCTTATTGATTATCACTTTTAATGCACAAACATTCTACGGAGAAAATCCTCTCGCACATACTTACAGTATTGTTGCAAGAGATACGGTTACAGGCGAGATGGGTGTCGCAGTTCAATCGCATTGGTTCTCTGTTGGAACTATTGTATCATGGGGCGAAGCAGGTGTCGGAGTAGTTGCCACTCAATCTTTCGTTAATGTTTCTTTCGGACCAAACGGTTTGGCATTGTTAAGAGAAGGATTTAATGCACAAGATGTTTTGGATAAATTGATTGAAGAAGATGAAGGAAGGGATTACCGTCAATTAGCAATTCTTGACGCCAAAGGAAATGTAGCAACATATTCAGGTAAAAAATGTACACCCGAAGCCGGGCATCTTCAAGGAAATCAATTTTCTGTTCAAGCAAATATGATGAAGTATGATACAGTTTGGCGAGTTATGAAAGAAACATTCGAAAACTCAAAAGGTAGTTTAGCGGAAAGATTATTATTAACTCTCGAAGCGGCAGAAGAAGCCGGAGGTGATATTAGAGGGAAACAATCCGCATCATTATTAGTAGTAAAAGCCGAATCTACAGGTAAAGTTTGGGAAGACAGATTAGTTGATTTGCACGTTGAAGATCATCCCGAACCATTAGTAGAACTAAGAAGATTATACAGAGTACATCAAGCTTATGAACATATGAACAAAGGCGATTTGGCTATTGAGCACGGTGATATGGAATTAGCAATGAAAGAATATTCCGCAGCAGAAGAATTGTTTCCCGAAAATCTTGAAATGAAATTTTGGCGCGCTGTTACATTAACAAATATCGGTGAACTTGAGTCGGCTCTTCCTATATTCAAAGAAGTTTTCAGCAAAGATAATAATTGGAAAATCCTTACTCCGAAATTATTGGTTAATGAGTTGCTGAATGTAAGCGAGACAGAATTACAACGTATTTTATCTGTTGGGGATTAGATTTCATTTTGAGAATCTAATCATTATATAAAGCAATCATCAAAACCTCGAAGACAAGTTGTATTTTCCTTCGAGGTTACACGAGACTAAGCATAAAACCTCGAAGGCAACTTGATTTTTCCTTCGAGGTTACACGAGACTAAGCATAAAACCTCGAAGGCAACTTGATTTTTCCTTCGAGGTTACGCGAGATAAAAAATGAACAACAAATACTCAATTTTCGAAACCGAATTAACAATAAGACCCGACGATATAGATATGAATAACCATGTACATAATTCAAAATATTTGGATTATGTACTCGCCGCACGTTATGATCAAATGAGAAAAGATTATAAAGTTACAATGGAAGATTTTTTAGAACGCGGTTTTACATGGGTTGTTTCGCAGGTTAATATAAATTATAAACGTGCTTTAATTCTTACCGACAAAATAATTGTCAGGACTCAGGTTGATGATTTTAACCGTTCACAAAGTATTGTCAATTTTGAAATTGTAAAAAAAGAGAACGGTAAAGTTGCTGCCGACGGACAGTTTATTTATACTATGATTAATGTAGAAACCGGCAGACCGGCAAAAATCCCAGAAGATTTTATCGCGAAGTATACGATATGATAAAAGCCCAACTTCTTGAAGAAGTTGGGCTTTTTCGTTTTATGGCATTAAACATTACTGCAAATACTATCAGGAGTGTCACGG
>DSBF01000530.1 GCA_011049495.1 Ignavibacteria bacterium | reverse complement strand
GCAATTGAATTAGAAATAAATCCAACAACCGCTTTTAATATGAATAAGAGAAGATTAACAAGAATTGAATATGTGGTTGCTCTATGAAGTGATTTCGCCATTGAATTTTATCAAAGAAAGGCTGACCCTAATTAGAAGTCAGCCTTAAAAACAAATTGAAAATTATTTACGCTTTCTCTTCCCAAACTTGCGCAAGAGTAACAATCATTTTAACAGCAGCTTGCATATCCTGAACGGCAACGTACTCGGTAATTGCGTGGAAATTATGTCCGCCGGCAAAAAGATTTGGGGTCGGTAATCCCATATAACTTAAACGAGAACCGTCGGTTCCTCCGCGGATAGCAGATTGAATCGGCTTTATATCCAAACGTTTTAAAGCTTCAAGTGCATTAGCTTCAATCTGGGGATGCTTATCTAATACTTCTTTCATGTTTCTGTACTGTTCAATTACTTGAAATTCATACTCGGCACCGGGATAATTTGCGACTGCCTTTTTAACTAAGTCTTCAAGAATTGCTTCGTACTCTTTCAATTTTGCTGTAACAAAATCTCTTATAATAAATTTCATTGTAGTTAATTCTTCGTTACCTTCAATAGAGACACAATGAACATAACCGTCTCTTCCTTCGGTTGTTTCGGGCGAAAGTTTATCCTTAGGTAAGCTTTCCATAAAATTAGCGGCAACTTTAATAGAGTTAACCATTTTTCCTTTTGCATAACCGGGATGAACATTGATGCCTTTAATTTTTATAACAACCGCATCCGCACTGAAAGTTTCGGTTTCTACTTCGCCAATTGTCGATCCGTCTATTGTATAAGCATACTTCGCCCCGAATTTTTGAACATCAAATTTTTCGGCACCGCGCCCGACTTCTTCGTCAGGTGTAAAACAAACTTTAATTGTACCGTGTTTAATTTCGGGGTTTGTAATTAAGTAATTCAACGCATCCATAATTTCAGCGATACCGGCTTTATCATCTGCTCCGAGCAATGTTGTCCCGTCTGTTGTAATAATATCAAAACCTTTCATTGCTTTAAGTTCGGGGTTACTAGCCTCTTCAATCACAACATTTTTTTCTTTGCTGACAATTATGTCGCCGCCTTGATAATTTTTATGAATTTGCGGGTTAACATTTTTACCCGAAACTGCGGGAGAAGTGTCAACATGAGCAATGAATCCGATTACATCAACTTCTTTTTCGGTATTTGAAGGTAACGTTGCCATGACATATCCGTTATCGTCCATATGTGCATCTTGTAAACCAAGTTCTTTTAATTCAGCAACAAGATCTTTTGAAAGTTCTAACTGTTTCGGATCGCTTGGAAAGGTTGAAGAATCTTCTTTTGATTGTGTGTCGTATTTAACGTACTTTAAAAATCGATCAACTACTGTAAAGTTATAATTAGAATCAAACATAACCGCCTCGTATTTAGCATTTAACAAATGATTTAGAACTTTAATTATATCGAAATTGGGTCTCAAATTCAACGAAACTGAGGTGCTGTTATTCTATTTTGAGTTTTTAAAACGAGTATGATGTTGATGTGTTGAAAAAAGTATTTTAAAAAGAGATTCCCATTCTAAAAATAAAAGTGTCTGATGTAACTGTTATTATACTGTCATCGTACAAGTCAGTAATGCTAAGATCATAAATTGCTTCAGCTAAGAGATTTATATTGAAAAGTTCGAATTCGCTGCCTACGCCAAAATAAAATCCAAAGAGATTTTTATTAAAAGCTTCATAGTAAGGATTGTCAACGCCGAAACCAGTCTTTGTAATTTCAAAATCATATCGGGGTCCCACTATTACATACGGAGTTACTATACCATCATAAACTTTTGTTTTTATTAGTAAAGAAAGATTTAAATAGTCAGTTCGTTGTTTTAACGTATAGCTTTCCCCTGTAGTATATTGTTCCTCGCGGATAAATCCCTTTTGTAAATAATTCAATTCAACCAAAATATCAAAAATCGAATACCCCTTAAATTCAGCGTAAACTCCAGCGCTTAAGCTAACTAAATTCTTGTTTGGCTGAATTGTTACGATAGCATCATAACCACTTGCAGGAAGATGATATTTTCGTTCTTGGCTTGTTGTTGTTCCCCCAAACTTGACACCAAAATTGTTAAGAATTTGTGCTCCTACTGGAAGAGTAATAATAAGAGTGATGAGAAATGGTTTGACTATTTTCACTTTTCCATAACCGAATCATTTATAAAGAGTCCACTCCAGAAAGGTCATTCCCGTGAAAATCCGTTGACTTCGTCTCCGAGACGAGCGGGAATCTCAAAACCTCATTTATTGTATAGATTCCCACTTTCGTGGGAATGACAATTTGAATTTTTCAGTTTTTGGAGTGGACTCATAAATGATATAAATATTATAAAAAATTATTAAAATATAAAGGTAAATAAACCTCACTTACTGAATGTCTTGATAAATTTCAACAATCTCGAAATTGGGTCTCAAATTCAATATATTGAAGTCTTGTTAAATCATTTGGTTATTCTATGAACGTCGTATCTCTAATAAGAAAAAAGCGTGACGGTAAAGCTCTTACAATTGATGAAATAGGTTTTTTGGTAAATGGTTATGTTGAAGGAAAAGTAACCGATTACCAATTTGCCGCATTTTTAATGGCTGCCTATCTCCGCGGATTAAATAAAAGGGAAACTTCTGCTTTAACAAGTGTAATGTTATTCAGCGGAAAAGTTCTTGATTTATCTTCAATAGAAGGATTTAAAGTTGATAAACATTCTACCGGGGGCGTTGGCGATAAAACATCTTTGATTCTTGCACCAATTGCTGCAGCGGCGGGTGTAAAAGTCCCAATGATAAGCGGAAGGGGTTTGGGGCATACAGGCGGAACTTTAGACAAACTTGAATCCATTCCCGGATTCAGAACCGATCTTGATTTAAACGAATTCATTTCAGTTGTTAATTCTTGTGGAGCTGTTCTAATCGGTCAAACCAAAGATATAGCTCCTGCCGATAAGTTAATTTATGCTCTTAGAGATGTTACGGCAACAGTTGAATCTATACCGCTTATAACCGGAAGTATAATGAGTAAAAAGTTAGCCGCCGGAATTGACGGACTAGTTCTCGATGTAAAAACCGGCAGCGGCGCTTTTATGAAATCGTTAGATGAATCCATCGCTCTCGCAAAATCTTTAATTGATACGGCAAAATCTTTTAACAAAAAAGTTATGGCTTATATAACCGATATGAATCAGCCTTTAGGAAATTATATCGGTAATTTTCTTGAAGTATATGAATCGGTAAAAGTGCTTCAAGGAGATGATGTAGAAGATTTGAAAACGATATCGGTTACTTTGTCCGGCGCAATGATTTATCTCGGAGGTAAAGCAGCATCGGTTGAAGAAGGAATTGAAATTTCAAACGAGTTGATAAAAAACGGAAAAGCTTTCGATAAATTTGTTGAAATAACCAAAGCGCAAGGAGGCGATGTAAAATATCTTCATAATCCCGAGGTATATCCGAAATCAAAACATCATGAAATTATTTATGCAGACAAAGAAGGTTACTTAAAATCTGTGGATACTTATGAAATCGGAATGGCGGCTTTGGAACTTGGTGCGGGAAGACATACCTTGAGTGATAAAATTGATTTTAAAGCCGGATTAATATTCTATCCTAAAATTGGCGATAAAATTAAACCGGGCGATAAGCTTATTGAAATTTTCACCGATAAAGAAGACAAAATAGAATCTGCAAAGCAGATGGTTGGCGAGGCACTTGAGTTCACCGATAAAAAAGTGGAGAAACCTGCGCTAATAAAAGAGGTATTAGATTAATCTATATTGATAATTTGAAATTATTAACTCACCTTACGCAAAGATGTTATTACCCTAAAGGTTACTGTTTTCAGACCTTCCAGGTAATATAATTTTAGCCTATTAATGCAACATTGAAGGTTAAAAACAAGCAACCTTCAATGTTTGTGCGTAAGGTGACTTATTAATAGAAATCGAAAACATAAAATAAAGGAGGAATCATGTTATTCATAGTAGCAATTATTGCCGCTGTTGTAGCTTTCATAGCTTATTCAAACCTTAGAAAAAGAGGAAGAAGACAAGAGTCAACTCTTGCCTTAGGTGGGGCTGGCGTTGCAGGTGTTATTGTTGTTTTACAATTATTTACTATTGTGCCTGCCGGTACTGTCGGCGTTGTTGATTTTCTCGGTATGGTAAGCGACAATACATTAAAGTCCGGAGTTAATATAGTCAACCCAATGGCAAATGTTATTAAATTTAGTATCAAAACACAGGAGTTCAAGGAAACAATGAACGTTCCTTCCGATGAAGGACTAAGTGTCAGCCTTGAAATAAGCTTGTTGTTTAGATTAAGTCCCGACAAAGCAAACGAGATTTATAAAACCGTAGGTCCGAATTATTCGGAGATTATACTGCTTCCGCAATTTCGATCTGTTGTAAGAGGTGTAACGGCTAATTACCAGGCTAAAGCCCTGTATACGGCATCTCGAGAAAAGTTAGCAAATGATATTATGGATGAGTTGAATAAGCTTGTTAGTCCCCGCGGAATTGAAATTGAAGCTGCCGCGATGAGGCAGATTATTCTTCCTCCCGGTTTAACAAAATCAATAGAAGAAAAACTTCAGGCTGAACAAGAAAGTGAACGCATGCAGTTTGTTCTCAAACGCGAAGAGCAGGAAGCCGAAAGAAAAAGAATTGAAGCTAAAGGTATTTCGGATTTCCAGAATATTGTTTCCGAAGGAATCAACGAACAATTACTAAGATGGAAAGGTATCGAAGCAACGGAAAAACTTGCTCAATCTCAGAACACAAAAATTGTGGTTGTCGGATCAGGTAAAGATGGTTTGCCGATAATCTTAGGCGGTAATAATTAATATTTAAGCACACGGCTCATGGTTACTTTGTTGTGAACCAAATAGATTATGACACAACCAACAAGAATAAAACTAGATAATAAAGAAACACTTCTTATTGAATGGGATGACGGTGAAATCTACCGTTATCCCCTCACTTATTTACGTGACGAATCACCTGATGCGGAAAATAAAGGCGAGACAATTCTTTGGAGAGAATATGCCCCGCCGCTAAAGGGTCCCGACAAACCAGGTAAGTATGAAATTGAAAATATAGAGATAGTCGGCAATTACGCATTAAGCATCAAGTGGAAAGATGGTTACGATTATGGAATTTATTCTTATGATCTGTTGAGAACTTGGGGAAAGTATTTTGATACGGTAAAGGATTTACATCAAGATTTTGATAAGCACAGCCTTAACTCCGAAAAGTCTTCGGATTAAAATCATTCTTCTTTTCACAAAGCAATAATTCCGTGCCTACGGCACTAATTATTATTTTCTTCTTTTGTTGTTACCATAATTTTGCACCTACGGTGCTGAGCAATACCGTCAATTCAAGTGAATGAATTTATGTGAGACAAATTTTTAAATTAACTGTATTAGGTGTTGATTTATGGACAACACTCCCATTACTAACTTAATAAGTCACCTTACGCACAAACATTGAAGGTTGCTTGTTTTTAACCTTCAATGTTGCTAGCCATCTTAGCAACCTTCGAGGAAAAACTACATAAAACGCATACCCTTACCTCGAAGGTTTATCTGAAATTTGTCCTGAGTTCTGACGGATGCGAAAAAATGAAAAATTAGTTTCTGTATGTGATTGTATAACTTGATGAAACAAAACAGTGAACAACCCCGTTAGGGGTTTCATTATTGTAACAACCTAAATAAGCT
>DSBF01000092.1 GCA_011049495.1 Ignavibacteria bacterium | reverse complement strand
TTCATCTTCAGATGCGGCACTAAGATCTTCGTCACCATTCTGTTTGTTGAATTTATTCAAAAATTGAATTCGTTTTGCTTTTATTTCAACTATTGTTCTGTTTTTACCTTCATCAGTTTTGAAGGTTCTACTTTGAAGTTCACCATCAACTAAAACGGCACTTCCTTTAAATAGTCTGTCGCGACAGCTATCTGCTAATTTATTCCAAGCCACAACCCCAACATAGCAAACATCTTCTTGCCATTGGTTGGTGCTGTCTTTGTATCTTCTGTTAACTGCAATGTGAAAATTTACAACCGGTGTACCATTTGTTGTTTCTCTAAAAACCGGGTCTTTTGTTAAGTTTCCGGCGACAACCACACTGTTTAATTCAGGCATTTTCAAATCAGCCATTACTTACCTCCAACTAGTCTGATGTTTGTTTATCTTCACTAACTGCGCTATCTACTTGTTCAGCTTCCTTTTGAGAAGCACGTTCTTTCATTTGTGCGATGTGTTCGAGATCTTCTTTACCCAACATTATTGTAAGGTATCTTACAATAGTTTCATCAAGACGATAAATTCTTTCTAACTCTTTTATTGTTTCTGTCGGAGATTCAAAACGGAAAATTGCGTAATACCCGCTTTTAGATTTTTGAATTGGATATGCTAAACGTTTTCTACCCCAACGTTCAATATCGGAGATCTCAGCACCATTTGTTTTGAGAATATCTTGAATTCTTGTGAGGGTTGTTTCGATTTGTTCATCTTCTAATGCGGCATTTAGAATAACAACACTTTCATAATGTCGTTTTGTCATCTATTCACCTCCCTATGGACTTTTGGTCCTCCATAATTAATGGAGAACAGGGTTATAAAAAATATGTCGGCAAATATAGTATTATTTTATTAACGGTGCAATAACTAATGAAACAACCGACATTAGTTTAATTAATATATTCAAAGAAGGACCGGAAGTATCTTTGAACGGATCACCAACTGTATCGCCAACAACTGCAGCTTTATGAGCATCGGAACCTTTAGTATACTTGAAGCCGTCTATTTCTATTCCGCTTTCAATTAACTTTTTGGCATTATCCCATGCACCACCTGCATTTGATTGAAATATAGCCATTAACACTCCACTTGCAGTTACACCGGCTAATAGACCGGCTAACATTTCTTTACTAAAGAAACCAACAATAACCGGGACACTTACTGCCATCAAACCCGGTAAAATCATTTCACGAATAGCGGCTTTTGTAGAAATTTCAACGCAACGAGAATATTCGGCTTTTGCAGTACCTTCACGTAATCCTTTTATTTCCCGAAATTGTCGTCCAACTTCAATAATCATTTCTTTAGCAGCACGCCCAACTGCATCCATAGCCATTGCAGAAAATAAAAAAGGAAGCATTGCCCCAATCAGTAAACCTGCCATAATAACAGGTTTTGAAATATCTATAATCAAGATTTCTGCCTGCTGCATATATGCTGAGAAAAGCGCTAAAGCTGTTAATGTCGCCGAACCAATAGCAAATCCTTTTCCGATTGCAGCCGTAGTGTTACCGACTGCATCAAGTTTATCTGTTCTTTCACGAACCTCTTTTGGTAACTCTGCCATTTCAGCAATACCACCAGCATTATCGGAAATCGGTCCGTATGCATCAACTGCAAGTTGGATACCGGTTACAGATAACATACCTAAAGCAGCAATTGCAATACCATATAAACTAGCTAACTCGTAAGAAACTACGATACTGCCTGCAATAATAATAATTGGTAATGCTGTGGATCTCATTCCAACACCGATGCCGGCAATTATGTTTGTTGCCGAACCGGTAATTGATTGATTGGCAATTCGTCTAACAGGTTTATTATCGGTTCCTGTATGATATTCAGTTATCAATCCAATCGAAGTTCCGGCAAATAGACCAATTAATGTAGCAAAGAAAATTCCATTACTTGTATATATAAATCCACCGAATTCCCAAGAAGAAGGAAGAAGGGCGTCAATGATAAAGTAAGATGCAATTACCATCATACCTGATGCGCCAAATTCTCCAATGTTTAAAGCTTTTTGAGGATTACCGCCTTCTTTAACTTTTACGAAGAAAGTTCCAATAATTGATAGTACAATACCTGCTCCAGCTAAGAAAAGAGGAAGAAGCACAGCTTCTAATCCAAGTTCCGGAACCTCCGGTGAGGCAAATAATGCGCCGAGTACCATTGTTCCTATTATTGCTCCTACGTATGATTCGAAAAGATCGGCACCCATGCCTGCAACATCACCAACGTTATCGCCAACATTATCTGCAATAGTTGCAGGGTTGCGAGGATCGTCTTCCGGGATACCTTCATAAACTTTTCCTGCTAGGTCAGCACCAACATCTGCAGCTTTGGTATAAATACCACCACCAACTCTAGCAAAGAGCGCAATAGATGATGCACCTAATGAAAATCCGGAGAGAACGTTAATTACTTTTCCTAAATCCCAATCAAGATTACTATAAATAATGAAAAGAAGACTTAAACCAAGAACACCCAAACCTACAACATTCATTCCCATAATAGACCCGCCGGAGAAAGCAATGTTGAGTGCGGGACCTAAACCAGTTCTAGCAGCATTTGTAGTTCTAACATTAGCTTTGGTAGCGGCAATCATTCCCAGAAATCCAGCAAGAGCTGAAGAAAGAGCTCCAACTATAAATGATAAGGAAATTAACCAGGACGAGTCCTCACGTCCAAAATTTGCATAACCTAATAATACGGCAACAGAAACAACAAAGATTGCAAGGATTTTATATTCTGTTCTTAAAAAAGCGATAGCACCTTCTTTGATGTAATTGGAAATTTCAACCATCTTCTCGGTGCCAACAGGCTGCTTATTAATCCATACGTTTTTTGTATATGAGTAGAGAAGTGCTAATAGTCCAAGGACAGGAATTACGTAAATTAACGAGTCCATATTTTTCTCCTAGTTTTCCTCTCTTTCGTGTAGGGGATTTTCTTTATTAAAATTTATCGAATATTTACTAAAGTGATCTGTCATACTTTTTAGACCACCGCTAATAAAATTTTCAATCAGCTCTACAGCAAAGTCAAAATTTAATTTTAAGTTATTAAGTTCATCAGATGAAAATTTGCTTAACACATAATCAGCTTGAAAACCTTTTTCAAAATCAGCACCTATACCAAACCTCAATCTGGGGAATTCATCAGATTGAAGATGATAAACAATAGATTCGAGACCATTATGACCACCGGTGCCGCCGCTTTTACGAAGTCTCAATTTTCCTAGTTCCAGGTTTATATCATCTACTACAACTAAAAATTGATTGATAGGAATTTCAAGTTTTTCAAGAACATCTAATGCTGCAAGACCGGAATTATTAACATAGGTAGTCGGTCTTATAATAATGAAATCATTCTTGTTAAGATTGCCCTCAGCAAAGTGGTAATCACTTTGTGATGCTTTATAGAAAAGTTTATGCTTTTCAACAAACTTGTCTATAATGATAAACCCGGCGTTATGTTTCGTGTTAACATATTTAGCGCCGGGATTTCCAATGCCTAATATAACATGCAATAAACTTTACTCGTTGGTTTCTTCTTCAGCTTTACCTTTTTTGATTACTTCCGGTTCTGCAGGTTCAGCACTTTCAACTTCTTCTTCAACATGTTCTTCTTCAAGTATCTTAGGAGCAACGATTGAAAGCACAACCGATTTTTCCGGGTTCAATATTTTTACATTCTCGAAACTAAGATCTGCAACTGTAATAGTTTGTCCGAATTTCAAATTAGTAACATCAAATTCAAGGTGTTCGGGAATATGACGCGGGAAACACTCAATGTGCAGTTTATGCAATACTTGTTGAAGTATTCCACCCTCTTTAACTCCTTGAGCTGTACCCCTAAGCATAAGCGGTATTTCTAATTCAAGAACTTCGCCTCTTGTAATTCCTCTCAAATCAAAATGAACTACTTTATCTGTTACCGGATCAAATTGAATTTCTTTAAGAATTGCCTCATGCATTTCTTCCTTATGACCATCAATCTTTAATTGAATGAGATGACTTTCGGATGTAAATACAAGTGGATTAATATCATTTTCTTCAACAAGAATCGGAATTCCCACGTTTCCTTTTATATAAAATACGCCGGGAACTTTACCATTCTTTCTTTGTTGATTTAAGGTTCCTTTTGTAGAAACCTCTCTCATTTTTGCTTTTAATGTAACTTCAGCCATTATACTTTATCTCCGTGTAATATCTTTCTTAACTTTTATCTATTTCAAAAAGAGTGCTTATTTATTCGTTTCTGTATGATCTTATAATTGCTTCTGCAAATAATTCAGAAACGGTTCTTACCACTATTTTAGTTGACACAACGTTTTCATTTAAAGGAATTGTATCACTAACGTAAAGAGTGTCCAATTCAGAGTCTTCAATTCTTTTAACTGCATCCCCCGAAAGCAAAGGATGTGTAATAGTACCGTAAATTTTTTTTGCTCCGTGCTTTTTAAGGGCTTCAATTGCTGAGACGAATGTTCCGCCAGTGTCAATCAAATCATCAACGAGAAGAACATTTTTACCTTCAACATCACCAATCACATGCATAACTTCAGATAAATTGTGTTCGGGACGTCTTTTATCTAATACAACAATATTTGTATTTAATCTTCTAGCATATGAGCGTGCTAACTTAATACCACCCATATCGGGTGAAACCATTAAAAGATCTTCACTTATATCTTTGAACACACTTGTAAAAATTGGTGATGCATACAAGTGATCAAACGGGATGTCAAAGAAACCTTGGATCTGAGCTGCATGTAGGTCCATTGTAATAATTCTATTTGCACCGGCTACTGTTAAAAGGTTAGCTACGAGTTTTGCAGTTATTGCAACTCGCGGTTGATCCTTTCTGTCCTGTCTAGCATAACCAAAATATGGAATAACCGCAGTTACTCTTTTGGCAGAAGCTCTGCTAGCTGCATCAATAAGTATTAACAACTCCATTAAATTTTCGGCTGGTGGCTGAGTTGATTGAACAACAAATATATCTCTACCACGAATATTTTCTTTGTACTTAGCCCAAATTTCACCATCGCTGAACCGTTTTAACTCTAAAGTGCCGAGAGGTAAACCGAGATAATCGACAATTTTTTGTGATAGTTCAGGGTTTGAGCTGCCGGAAAAAATGAGTGGAGTTAAATCCACAATTTCCTCATCGTATTCTAAAATATACAGATTTCAAATATAGTTAAATACCATAGGTATGTCAAATAATGGTATTACAATAACTTATCTCTATTCTAAAGGATTATTTCCTCTTTTTAAATAAATAAAACAAGACAATAAGTATTACAGTTAAAGTAGAGAAATAAACCCAATTTGGTGTTTCTTTTAATCTAAATGGACGAAATGAGGCAGTGATTTTTTTACCTGTTCCAATTTCGGAAAGCGAATATTCCCAAGTAAGCTTATTCCTTGATTTTGAATCTGCGTTATGATCCAAAATATCACCTGGTAAATAATAAATAAGCGAAATCATTGAGTCGTCACCTTTGAAGCCGAATCCGGTTGCAAATGGAGGAATAAATTGGGAGAAAATTTTTGTTCCTCCGGGCCCATCAATAAGATCAAAGTTAGCCCCTTTAAAAGCTTTTGTGAACTTCAGTGAATCGAAGTTATTAAATTCGAATTGGACTTGGGCATGGATTGTTGAGTCTTTATAATTTACGAATGTTTCTATTCTTTTTAATAAGATGTGATTCGATGTAAATTCACTAC
>DSBF01000456.1 GCA_011049495.1 Ignavibacteria bacterium | reverse complement strand
GTTTTTGGTTAAAACAAGTTTCTTGGTTAGTACCGGAAAACTTAATTAAATTGTAATCAACTCTTCTTTCATCATCAAAATTAGTTAGAGCTTCGTAACTTTTTTCATCAACTTTATATTTAACTATAACTTTCTTTGAGTCAACATATTCAACAACACCATCATCTTCGGCAATAATTAAGTTTCTTGAATCACGCGCGGCTTTCCATTCCATACCTGTACCGACTATTGGAGTACTTGGAGTAAGCAGCGGAACAGCTTGACGCTGCATGTTTGAACCCATCAATGCTCTGTTAGCATCGTCATGTTCTAGGAATGGGATTAGTGCTGCCGCTACAGAAACTATTTGCGATGGCGTAACGTCCATGTAATGAAGTTGATCAGGAGTTACAATCGGATAATCGTCCTGGTATCTTGATTTAACTCTTTCGTTAACGAACCGACCGTTATCATCAAGAGGTGCATTTGCCTGTGCAATAATAAATTCATCTTCCTGATCCGCACTTAAATATTCTATTTCGTTGGTTACTTTACCGTTTTTAACTTTTCTATATGGAGTTTCTAAAAATCCGAGATGGTTAACTTTAGCATAAATAGTTAATGAAGATATAAGACCAATGTTCGGACCTTCCGGAGTTTCAATCGGGCAAAGTCTTCCGTAATGAGAATGGTGAACGTCTCGGACTTCGAAACCGGCTCTTTCTCTAGTTAAACCACCCGGACCCAAAGCAGAAACTCTTCTTTTATGAGTAAGTTCTGAAAGCGGGTTCGTTTGATCCATAAATTGTGAAAGTTGGTTGGTGCCGAAAAATGCATTAATTACACTGCTGATTGTTCTTGCATTTACTAAGTCTTGTGGCTGCATATTTTCTTGATCACGCATATTCATTCTTTCTTTAATAGTACGTGCCATTCTTGCAAGACCAACATTATATTGCTGCATCAATTGTTCGCCAACCGTTCTAACTCGTCTATTGCCTAAGTGGTCTATATCATCAATTGTAACATTTCCGTTTTTAAGTTTGATGATATTTTTCATTATTGCAATAATATCTTCAATCGTAAGTATTTTTATACTTGGGTCTATATCAAGACCGAGTTTGTCGTTCATTCTGAAACGACCAACTTCACCTAAATCATATCTTTTTTCATTAAAAAATAATTTGTCAATTAATCCCTGCGCGGTATCAATATCGGGAGCTTCGCCTGATCTTAACTGCCTATAGATTGCGAAAAGGGCTTCTTCTTTTGTTTTCGCGGTATCTTTTTTAAGAGTGTTAAGAACTAAATCCTGGTCAAATGAAGTTTCCAAAGTAATCAATTCAATCTTTGTTAACGAAGAACCCTTTAGTGCTTCGATAATTTCTTCTGTTAATTCCTCGTCTTTCTGAGCATAAATTTCTCCGGTGGCTGTATCTATTAAATCTTTTGCAACAATTCTGCCTGAATGTTCTTCTATATCAAGTTTTTTAACAGAAATTTCTTCAACCAGATTGAAGAGATTTAATATTTCTTCATCCGTTGTATAATTTAACGCACGTAAAAGTGTTGTTGCCGGGAATTTCTTTCTTCTATCTATATAAACATACATTACGTGGTTAATATCGGTAGCAAATTCAACCCAAGAGCCTCTAAAAGGAATAATTCTTGCCGAGTAAATCGGGGTTCCGTTAGGGTGAATATTTTGAGCAAAAGCAACACCAGGTGATCTGTGGAGCTGACTAACAATTACTCTTTCGGAACCATTAATAATAAAGGTACCTCTTTCAGTCATAAATGGAAGGTTACCAAGGTAAACTTCCTGTTCAACCGTATTGACAAATTCTTCTGTTTGATCATCTCTGGTTGAAAGCCTTAATCTTGCTTTCAACGGTGCAGAAAAAGTTAATCCTCTTTCTTCGCATTCTTGAATAGAGAATCTTGGTTTTTCGATAGCATAATCAATAAAATCAAGCCTATAAAATTCTTTGTTATCAAGAATTGGAAAATTTGCATAAAAAACTGATTGAAGACCTTTATCTTCGCGTTCTTCAGGTGAAGTTTTTAACTGCAAAAAATCTTCAAAGGATTCTACTTGAATGTTTAATAAATCAGGTGCATCAATAACGGAGGAAATGGACGAAAAAGTAATTCTATTAGTCAATTTATTGATTTTTGATTTATCCAATCTAACCTCCAAATGTGATAATTTTTTATCTTTTGTCATTTAGTAAATGACAGAAAGTGGTAAGACGTACTTCACCATCTTACCACTTCGGTATTTTTTTACAATTTATATAAGACTATCTATTACTTTAATTCTACTGTAGCGCCGGCTTCTTCAAGTTCTTTCTTAACTTTTTCGGCTTCGTCTTTAGAAACACCTTCTTTAACCGGTTTAGGAGCGCTGTCTACTAAATCTTTTGCTTCTTTTAATCCAAGACCGGTATGAGCTCTAACTACTTTAATTACGTTAATTTTCTTATCGCCGACACCTGCAAGGATTACATCAAATTCAGTTTTTTCTTCAACTGCAGGAGCTGCACCACCGGCAACTGCACCACCCATAATTACAGGTGCTGCTGCAGTTACTCCAAATTCTTCTTCTAAAGCAGTTTTAAGCTCAGCTGCTTCAACTAAGGTTAACCCTTTAATTTTCTCGACTATTTCTGCTATTTTTTCTGACATTTTTATAACTCCTTTGATTAAATCTTTCTAAAAATTTAAGCTGCTTCTTTTTTACTGATTTGATCGACACAACTAACGATATCTCTCATAACAGCGTTAATAGCGCCAACAATTCCTGTAGCAGGATTTTGGATACTTCCAATAATGCTTGCCATGATTTCGTCTTTTGTAGGCATAGAAGCAAGAACGATTAATTGGTCCTCGCCATAAAATGCTGAATCAATATAGCAACCCTTGAAACTGAGATTCTTTTTATCATCAAAATATTTTTTGATAATTTTAGCCGGAGCAACAAAATTTTCACCGGCAAAAGCAATCCCGGTCATACCGGTAAGCTTATCCAACAACTTATCGTATCCGCCCTTTTCTTGCAGCGCTCGTTTTAATAGCGTATTCTTAAAAACTTTGTAAGTAGTTCCCTCCTTTCTGAAATCACGGCGTAACTGATTAACATCGGCTACTTTAATCCCGTGATAATCAACTAAAAATAGAGCAGAAGCATTTTCTACCAAGTTTTTAATTTCCGCTACTGATTCTACTTTTTCTTGCTTATTCATCTTACTCCCATGAAATTGACATTATATAAATAATGTAGAAGCATTTATTTATATGAGTGCGTAAACTTATTAATCTTGTTTGACGGCAGAAGCAGTCTCATCTTTTGAAATCCTTAAACCCGGACCCATTGTACTTGTGAGATATAAACTTCTGACATATTGACCCTTCGCAGAGGAAGGTTTCATTTTCATAATAGTTCGAATAAAGGCTCTCGCATTTTCTTCCAACTGTTGCTCGGTGAAAGAAAGCTTGCCTAAAGAAGCATGAACAATACCGGCTTTTTCAACTTTAAATTCGATCTTACCGGCTTTTACTTCTTTAACAGCTTGTGCAACATCGTTGGTAACGGTTCCGCTTTTGGGATTAGGCATTAACCCTTTTGGACCGAGAACTCTACCGAGTTTACCAAGTTCAGCCATGGTGTCAGGAGTTGCAATGATGACATCAATATCAGTCCAACCACTTTTAATTTTTTCAAGATAATCTTCAAAACCCGCATGGTCGGCACCCGCAGCTTTAGCATCTTCTGCTTTAGCACCTTTGGCAATTACAAGAACTCTAACCTCTTTACCAGTACCATTTGGTAATGAAACCGTACCACGAACCATTTGATCGGCATGTCGAGGATCGACACCGAGTCTGATTGCACAATCAAGTGTTTCATCAAATTTAACCGAAGATGATTCTTTCAGCGATTTGATTGCATCTGTTAGAGAGTATTCTTTATTCTTTTCAAATTTTTCTCTAAATATTTTTACTCTTTTGGAACTTTTCATTTACCTTACCCAAAATTTAGTAACTTAATCTTCTACTGTTATACCCATGCTGCGAGCAGTACCGGAAACCATACTCATTGCATGGTCAATATCGTTTGCATTTAGATCCGGCATTTTCATTTCAGCAATTTCTTTTACTTGAGCTTTTGAAACTCTTGCAACTTTTGTTTTATTCGGTTCAGATGAACCTTTTTCAACTTTTGCAGCTTTTTTTAGTAAAACAGCCGCAGGAGGAGTTTTCGTGATAAATGTAAATGATTTATCTGCGAAAACAGTAATAACTACAGGAATAATTAAACCGGCTTTATCTTGTGTTTTTGCGTTAAACTGCTTACAAAATTCCATAATGTTAACGCCTTTTTGACCGAGTGCCGGACCAACAGGCGGAGAAGGGTTAGCTTGTCCTGCCGGTATCTGGAGTTTGATGTAACCATCAATTTTCTTTGCCATAAGTCAACCTACTTAATAAATTATTTTTCAAATTCTGCTTGAACAAAATCGATTTCCACCGGGGTTTTTCTGCCAAAAATGGAAACCATAACTTTCATTTTCATTTTCTCTTCATTCACTTCTTCAATCATACCGGAGAAGTTGTTGAACGGACCATCAATAATTTTAACGAAATCACCTGTCCTAAATAGAGTTTCGGTTCTTTCGGTATCATCACTTTTGGAAATTCTTCCGACGATTCTTTTAACTTCATCGGGTTGAAGAGGAACTGGAGTATTAGCATTACCAAGGAAACCCATAACTGAAGGTGTGTTGGATATAAAATCTTTCACACGGTTATCAATATTAGCTTGAATTAAAATATAACCTGGGAAGAAATTCTTCGTTTTAGTTTTCTTTTTACCGTCTTTTACTTCAAAAACTTTTTCGGTTGGAACCAAAACTTCGAATATTCGTGCGCGTAGTTCTTCGTTATCGCTTAATTCATTTTCGATTAAGGTCTTAACCTTGTTCTCGTGACCGGAAAAGGTTCGTACAACGTACCATTTTGCGATGTTTTGTTCCAAGATTAAAATATTCCCAGCATAATTTGTGAGACAGCCATATCAACAACATAAGTAAAAGCTGCAATCAATAAACAGACAACAATTACGATAGTTGTTGATTCTTTTAATTCATCTTTTGTCGGCCAGGTAACTTTTTTCATTTCCTTGACGACATCATTAACAAAATTGATAATTTTTTCTTTCATATTGATTTCACTTTAGCTTCGTTGCACGAGAGGAGGGACTCGAACCCCCAACCTGCGGTTTTGGAGACCGCTGCTCTGCCAATTGAGCCACTCTCGTAATTATTTAGTTTCCTTAAATATTACGTGTTTTCTAACAACCGGATCATATTTCTTAAACTCTACTCTACCAGGATGATTTCTTTTATTCTTGGTAGTTGCATAACGATAACCTGTACCGGCAGTACTTTCTAATATTATTCTTTGTCTTATGTTTTTGCTCTTTGCCATAATAACTCCGATAAAAAAAATTCTTTCAACATGTGAAAGCAAATTTCACAAAAATTACTTTGAGCTGATGACCGGGATTGAACCGGTGACCTCATCCTTACCAAGGATGTGCTCTACCAACTGAGCTACATCAGCCTGCTCATTGAGCGGGAGACGGGACTCGAACCCGCGACCAACAGCTTGGAAGGCTGTGACTCTAGCCAACTGAGTTACTCCCGCTTATAATTCAGACTACTTCAAAATTTTTATGAACACTTTTTCGGGACTCGAACCCGCAACCAATCCGTTGGCTAACGGATGACTCTAGCCAACTG
>DSBF01000079.1 GCA_011049495.1 Ignavibacteria bacterium | reverse complement strand
GTACATGAAGGTATACTGGTAAATATTAAGTTGGTTCCAATCAATAATCAAAATTCTAATACAGCGCTTGTTCTTATAAAGGATGTTACCGATGAGTTGGAAAATAAAATTGCAATAGAGAACGAGTTAAACGAATTGCGCAGCTACCAGGCAATTACTTCTTCAATTGTTGATGCGGTTATTGGTGTTAACTTTAATGGAGAAATAAGATTTTGGAATGAGTCGTCTGAAAAAGTATTTGGTTTTACACGAAGCCAGGTTTACGGTAAATTTATAAGTATAATTTTCCCTTCACTTAACGAAGACTATTTTCAAATACTTAGAGAGGAACTTACAGACAAAAAGCGATGGGAGGGAGATCTTTATATTGATACCGGCGAAGGACAAAAAGAAATTTTTGATGTTAGGATGGGAATTACCGGTGATGGCGAGAACAAATCGATTGTAATTTTATGTTCGAGTATAACCGAACGTTATCTTAATGAAAAAGAATTAAGAAAATCTGAAGAACGATTCCGCAATATTGTTACAAACTCTCATGAATATATTTGTACAATTAATTTAAATGGCAAAATAAATTATGCTAATCCTCATTTTGCACAATCCTTCGGTTATACTCAAGATGAACTTTGCGATCTGTACTTTACCGATTTAATTGACCCTGAGTTTTTAGAAGACAACAAATTTGAAATTATTCCCGAAAAATTAGTTTCCTTTCAATCAAAAGAAATACCGTTAATTAAACGTAGCGGTGAAATAATATTTGTTCTATCAAGCTTTGCAACTGTTGCAGAACATGACGGCAGTCCACAATACTTTATTGCTGTTCTTACTGATGTAACTGAAAAGAAACAAGCTGAGAAAGATCTTCTTCTTATTAAAACAGTTTTTGAAGCATCGCAAGACGGGATAGCAGTAACGGTTAACGGCACAATTATACTGGTTAATAATTCATTTGTAAAAATGCTTGGTTATGGATCTGAAGATGATTTAACCGGCAATAATTTTTATGAATTAATTGCCAACAAAGATAGAGAGAGGATTGAGAATGCCTTCCATGATCTTGAGCATAGTGGTGTTGAAATTGATAGAATTGAATTTGATTTAGTTAATAAAGACGGATCAACTTTTTCCGTTGCCGACTCTGTTGCAAAGTACGGAATTGACGAAAATATGTTTTTGGTTTCCGTTCTTAGAGATGTGACAATTGAAAAACAAAACCGTGAAGCTTTGCTTGAAAGCGAAGAGCGATATAGAAGTATTACTGAAAATATCGCTGAGAGTTTATGGACAGCCGAACAGCAGGATGGTAAATTAAAAGTTGTACTTTATACACCAGCAATTAAAGATATAACCGGTTTTTCTCCTGAAGAATTCTTAAACGATGATAAAAAATGGATGAAGATTATTCATCCCGACGATGCAGAAACCGTCTTGGCTAAAATGAAAAGACTCTATTCAGATTTTGTAAGACACTCCGATGCGTTTGAATATAGAATTATTAATAACTCAGGAAATATTGTTTGGATTGAAAATAAAATAAATATAATCCGTGACGAAAAAGGTGTAATACAAAAAATTTATGGCTTAGTAAGTGATATTTCATTTAAGAAAAAAGCCGAAGAAGAGTTGAGAAGCTCATCTGAAAACCTGAAAAAATTAAACGAAGCGAAAGATAGATTCCTTTCAATTATTTCACATGATTTGCGGACCCCGTTTAGTTCAATTCTCGGATTTACCGATTATCTATTAAGTGAAAAAGATGTTGACCCGGAAAAGCAACGTACTTACATAAAGCTTATTCAAGATTCATCCAAAAGTATGCTCTCTTTGGTTAATTCATTGTTAGATTTTACAAGAATTCAAACCGGCAGAGTTAGATTTGAACCGGACAGAATTAATGCTAATACTATAATTCAAAAATCATTGAACATTGTATCCGGTTCCGCAATGCAGAAAAATATTACGTTGAAAAATTTAGTTGGTAATGAAGTTTTTGTTCATGCAGACGCAACTTTGCTAATGCAAGTCTTTAATAATTTGGTGTCTAACGCGGTTAAATTTACTAATCCGGGCGGAGAGATTGTTATAACTTCTCAACCAAACGTAGTAGAAAGAGGATTTGAATTTAGAATTAAAGATAACGGAATTGGAATAAAAGCAGAAGATCTGGAAAAATTATTTAATGTCGATTCAAAATTTACGACTCCCGGTACTTCCGGCGAAAAGGGAAGTGGTCTTGGTCTTTCATTAGTTCAGGAAATAATTCAAAAACACGGAGGTAATATTTCCGTTAACAGCGAATACGGGAAAGGCACGGAATTTATTTTTACTATTCCGGTATCATCTATGAATATATTATTAGTTGATGATTCCAAAACCGACAGAATTCTTTATTCAAAATTGATTAAAAACTTTTTACCGAATTACCAGATTGTTGAAGCCGGTGAGGGTACGGAAGCTTTAGAGATAATTAAAAAATCTCCGCCTGCAATTGTAATTACCGATCATTCTATGCCGGGTATGAGCGGCTATGAATTAGTTAAACAAATTAAATTACTTGAAATTAGTTTCAAGCCGCCGGTTATAGTTTTAAGTAGTGATATTACTTTGGATATTTCCGAAGAATATGCCGAGCTTGGTGTTGAGTTTGTTTTTCAAAAACCGGTAAACTTAAAATCCTTCAAAGAAGCTCTTGAACGCTCACTTAAGAAAGCTATCTATTACTAACTAATCACTAATTTATTTTTCGTAAAACAGCACCGGTGCTTGGATGTAATTTATATTTTTTGCTGACTTCAGCTAAACTTGAACTACCTGCTTTTTTTTCATCAACTATTACTTCCCATTTACCTTCCGGTAATATGAATTCAGTAATTATTTTTTTATCGGCATTAAAGAGAACAAAGAATTCATCTTTATTGTGCTTCAATAAATAACCGAACGAAAGTAGTGACTCGTTATTTTTAATAAAGTGAATATTCTCATATTCAGCATGTCTAAAAGCATCGTAAGTTTTTCTTAATTCAATTAGTCCTTGATAATATTCAAACAACTCACGGTTAATATCAACATGTTCATAATTAATGTAGTTAGTTGCATTATCTTTATTATATGAGTTGTGATCTAAATGACCCTTCTCTTTATCCGGTATTTTAATGTTGTGAGGTATTACTTTAGAACGGGCATACTCTTGACCGGAATGGATCATTGTAATCCCTTGTGATGTAAACAAAAATAATGCACCAAGTTTATTTAATTTTAATTGCTTTGGAGATAACTTTGTATGTTCATCAACATTTTTTATAATAGAATGAGGGTCAACATCTCCCAAACCGATTCTTATAAAATCACCTAATGTATAACCATCATGAGATTCCAAATAATTTACCGAATGTTCTTTCTTTTGAAATAAGCCAAGCGAATCTCTAACAAGTGTTCCGTTTACATAACTTTTTATTCTTTGCGGAGAATTGTTGCCGTACCATTTGCCGAAAATCCAACCGAGTCCGTCAAACGGATTCTCACCTTTTATTCCATTTCTAATTTGATCGTTCCAAGCGCCCCAACCCCTGACGGAAAAACCTTGCGGATCATAACCTCCGCCCCAGGGTTCGCAGACAAAAACTACATCGGGATTTATCTTTCTGGCTTCGTGAATTATATCTTCGATTGTCTGCCAATCGATTAGCTTGCCTAAGTCAAATCGAAATCCATCAATATGATATTCTTTCATCCAATATAAAATGGAATCAATTATCAATCGGCGAACCATTGGTCGTTCTGTTTTTAGATCATTACCGCAATAACTTTCGGCAATAAAATTTCCTTTGTCGTCAAGTCGGAAGTAATATTCTTTATCGATCTCTTTTAAGTTTCCTAATTCATATTCCGAAAGATGATTGTAAACGACATCCATTATTACAGCAATGCCTTCTTTATGAAAAGCCTTCACCATATCTTTGAAAGCTTTCACTTGTTTAGCATCTTTACCCATCCATTTATTCCAATTGAGCGAATCCCAGTTTTCAGCAAAATATGATTCCGGCGCGAAATATGCGGCTGTCATATATCCCCAATGATTTCTCTCATAAGGATTCCAAGTGTTGAATCTTCCGGCGAGCGAATCTTTGTAAGGAATTTCAATGTTGCCGAATTCTTGAGTTGGCAACAGCTCAACTGTATTTACTCCGAGTTCCTTTATGTAAGTAATACCACCTCGAATACCATCTTCAGTTAATCCCATATAAGTACCGGGTTGTTTTGCGCCTGAACTTGGGTGGACAGTCATATCACGAACATGCATTTCATAAATAATTAAATCACGCCAATCACGTTGAATCCAGCTATCATCTTCCCAATCGTATTCTTCATTATAAACGATCGACTTACGGGGATTCATATACGTGTTATAAGTTGCAACAGCTTTTGAATAAGGATCTATACATAAAACTTGTTCAGAATTTCCTATTTCATCTCCGTCGTGATAAACTTTAAAACCATAATAAAGACCGTTTAATTCTCCGTCAAGAATTACTTCCCAAACAGCATCTTTATCTCTATTCATTTTATGGACTTCGCCTTCAGTATCGCCAACATTCTTAAATGTTACTAACTCTACTTCCACTGCATTTGGTGTGAATAATCTGAAATAAGTTTTTCCTTCCTTAATGAAAGAACCAAGCTGTTTATCAGAATAATATGAATTAAGCTCGGCATCGCGTTGTTTTCTTGCTTCTGCGGCTAAGTTGGATTTTTCTTGCACGAACAAATTTTCACCTGCTGAAATTGTTATTATAATAAGTGATAAAACTAATATGTTAATTAAGGGTTTCATTTCCCATTGGATTTATTGTTTTGCAACTTAATAAAAAATAAACTATGTGGAAAATGAAAATTTTTTGAATAGTTTATTATCGAAAAATCATAGGTCGAATTGAGAAAAAATCCCCGGAATCTTTAAAATTCCGGAGATTAAAAAATCTTGATACTTACATCTTGTGTCTTGATACTATTTTAAAAGTACCGCTTTTTGAACGTCGTTAAATTTACCTGAAGTTAATCTTATCAAATAAACACCGCTTGGCAAAGAAGAAGCATTCCAATTAATTTTATGAATACCGGTTTCAAATTTTTCATTTACAATCTCGTCAACTTTTTGTCCGATAATATTATATACAGAAATGGTAACCATTTCACTTACCGGTAATGAAAATTGAATTGTAGTACTTGGATTAAATGGATTCGGGTAAACCGATTTTAATTCAAAATCTTTGACAAGTTCATTTTCTTGTTTAACATCTGTGAGTGGTTCCCCGATTAAATTGTACAGAATGTATTCCATGTTTGTCGATAACTCATCATAATCAAACGCATAAGGTTTACAAGCGAGAAGTACCAATTTCCCTTTTCCTTCATGCTGCGAGATAACACCGACACCTTGAGGTGTATCAAATCCATCAACTGCATGATACAACAACGTTGAGTTAGCTGATGTTAGTTCGGTTTCAAATATGTTTATAAAATTTTGATTGGACAATAACGATATATCTGATAACCCGGGATACGTACTTTGAAAGTCTCTTAATGTGGAAAGTGGATTAGCCCGCCAGGTTATTCCTAAATAATTTACTAGTTCTGTATCTAAAAAATTTCTACCGGAATTGGTTAGAAGAACGATATTTCCACCGGCATTCAAATAACTTTTCATTAAATCTTTATTAAAATTGTTGGCATCATTTCCACCGGAGACCCATAAGATAGTTGAATATCTGCGTAATGCTGCTAACTCCAATGATCCATTACC
>DSBF01000335.1 GCA_011049495.1 Ignavibacteria bacterium | reverse complement strand
GATATATATGTAATAAACTGAACAACTTAGATGAATTGAAATCGAGTGGCTGGAGAGATGAAGATATTCTGTTGACCAAACTTAATAACGAGCTATTTCAATTTTGTAAACCGAATTGCTCTAGGCTTAGGAGTTGAATTTTCTGAAGAGGAAGTGAAGGGTTACAAGTATTAATCTATTCTAAAATTAATATCAACTGTTAAATAATTTTTCCTTGCCAACATTAATAGTTACTAATGTTCCTTCATCTTTCTTGCTTATAATTTCGAGGTCGCATCCAATAAAATTGCAGCATTTTTTTGCAAGAGCTAAACCAATACCATTTCCTTCAAATCTTCGTTCGTAACTCATATCTTCCTGCCGAAAAGGTTTGAATAATTCTTTCATAAAATCACCGGAGATTCCAATCCCCGTATCTTTAACTAATAATTTGATTCCATTATCATCAGTATTTTGAATACAAAATGTAATCTCTCCTTCATTTGTATATTTTACTGCATTGTCAGCAATTTGATTAATTGCTTCTTCCAATAGCCGCTCATCAGTTTTTACGATTCCGGTTGTAGCAGTGCAATCAAAATTAATTTTTACTCCCTTCTCTTCTGCAATATTTTTGTGTTTTTCAACTGTTGTAAAAAATAATTTATTGATATCTACAAATTCTTCTCTTAATACATAACTATTTGAACTCAATTCGCTGTAAAGAACCATCATTTCAACTGTTCTTATTAATCTTTCACTCCCCTGTTTGATTGGGTTAAGTATGTCTTCTAATTCTGCTATTTTATCCTCGTCAAGTTCTAATTTAAGCACCTCTATGTTGCCCAGAATTACGTTTAACGGAGTTCGAATTTCGTGAGAGATTACTGCAAGGAATTCACTTTTTAATTTATCCGAGCTTTCGGCTTTATTCTTAGCATTTTCCAACTCTTTGATGCTTTGAAATATTTTTTCTTGCTGCTCAAGAATTGTTGTTCGTAAGTTTTCTGCTGCAATTACTAATTCTTTTACTTCTCCACCTGATTTGATTTCCTCACTTTTTGAATAATCACCATTTGCAATCCTAGTTATTTTTTCTTTAACCTTCCTTATTGGTCCTACGAAGACTGCGGCAAATAAGATGCTAATCAACAATGTTATTGGAATTGAATATAACCTTCCGATTTGTATAGGAATTTTAATTTCACTAATTCTACTTAAAACATCTTCAAATTTTTGATCGACTTGCACTACACCGACAACATTTTTTTCATCATCGTAAATTGGAGCAAAACCCGAAAGCCAGCTACCGTATTTATCTTCGTACATCGGGGTATATTCGCAATGTTTTTTCTGGTAAACTTCTTCAATTGTTTTTCTTGCAAGGGGACTTATTTTCTGCAAAGTATCCTTTGAAGATGCGACTCTATTCAACACAACACCAAAGGAAATACTATTTCGGTCTAAAATTGTTATTGTAAATAGTTCGTCTGATAATTCCAAATTTTCTTTAGCTTGATGAATTGTTTTTAGAGTGTTCTGATATGAAATAGAATTAACTGAGGAAGAATCGAATATGTTTATTTCTTTAAACTGATCTCCGTCAATACTTGCGGATATTGAAGCTGCGATACTTTTTAATTTTTCTCCCACAAGATCAACTGAAAAATCTTCGACCTTGGGAGTTATATACAGCAATCCAATTTCAATTACAAAATTTATGATAATAACCAAAATGATTGAGAACTTAACCCATAGTTTCATTGCTTTCAACTTTCATTGATAAATTTGTTTTAATTTTTTTATAAAGAGTAGACTTAAAATTTACCGGCGATTTCAAGTATAGACGAGGCATCCATCCGCACCTTATAATCAACATTAACATAAGTAAATTGAATGATGCCCTCTTGATCTACCAAAAACAAGCTCGGTACCGGCAGTATATGATGACTCTCTCCAGAACTATTTTCAATATCCATATGATAGCTTTTCAATTTGTCAACTTCACTTTCTAGTAGTTTGAAAGCAATACCAAATTCTTTACAAGCATTTGCTTTGCTGTCCGAGTATAATTCATATTTCATTTTATGTTCGGTTATGGTTGAAGTAAGATTTTCCGGTTTGTCCATACTTATTGCGATTATTTTGTAACCGAGTTTTACAATATCATCTTCAATTTTTTGTAACTCACTTAAGTGCATATTACAATAAGGACACCAACCACCGCGGTAAAATATTATTATAGATTTTTGATCTTTTGCGATTTCTTTAATGTCCAATTCATTCCCGTTAATAGATTTTATCAGCGCACTCGGAATTTCTGTTCCAATTTTAACCGGGCAAATATCCTCAGCTGATTTAGCAATTTTGTTTTCTTCGGCAACCATTATACTCCCAGTTATTAATAACAATAAAATGTAGACGGTTTTAATTAATTTTTTCATATTCCCTCCTAAAAAAATTCTTTATAAAGCAATCCTCTTGAATGAAAGAATTTCGAATTCTCTGTCTTCAAACGGTTCACGATAATATGTTTGTGCATAATTGTTAATCCATTTATCACGCTGATCAAATAATTCGTCAATTTCCGATTCGTAAGCTTTAAAGATATAGTTTACAAACTTTATTACACGTTCATCTTTATAAAGTTTGGGATTAATTTGAAATGTTTTGGATAACTCTTTTAATCTATCTGCTTTAACAAATTTGTCACCGGTAACCCATCTGTTTACGGTTGCCAATCCAATTAACTCACCTTTATCATTCATTGAAATAAGTACTAAATGAATAAGACTACCATCATTATCCTTAGCAAAAGTGTGAAAGTGCCCGTATTCATCTTCTCTATGTGCATGAAAAAATAATTGATACCCGGTTTGCTCATCCTTAATACCACCATCATAAGGATAGTGTACGAAGGCGTCAAATTGATATTTTTTTCCGTTCATAATTTTTGTAACAAGATCGGACCCTTCTTTTTTCAGCTTTCTAATTATATCCAAAATTTTCATCTTATAATCTTCAGCTAAATTTGCGGTTCGTTCTGCTGCATTTAATATAGCTAACTTTGAATTTACCATTAAAGCCGATATTAAAACAAAACCGGATTTAACAAATTGTCTTCTTTTCATAATCTTATCCAATTTTTATAATTCTTGCGGAAGAGTTCTTTCTTCCGCTCAAATTTTCTAAAAGTTCCTTTTATGATTTACCATCTTTTTTCATTGCACATGGATTACAAGGATTTTCATTTTTCATAGAACAGGGATTACATTTCCCTTCTGTTTTCATACCACAAGGATTACAAGCTGCGCATGGATTCATCCCGGAGTTAGCATCGCTTGCAACAAAGTTAACCGTAATTTTCACTTCTTCGTTAACTTTACCAACAACCATTGAGGGAATTTTTATGCCATAATCCGAAAGCTTAATATCAAATTCTGTATTAGCTACAAGAAGGTTACCGCCTGTTTTTGTTTTCGTTTGATCAGATTCTTTGAAATAAGTTAACACTGCCGGAACTTCAATATCTTTACTTACACCATGGACACTGAATGTACCTATTAAAGTAGCTTTAACTTTTTTACCGTCTACTAATTGTTTCGATGAAGCGTTTTTAATTTCTTTTAATTGAAATTCTGCAAAAGGATATTTTTCTGCATTAAGCCAATCTTTACTTCTTAAGTGTTCATCCCTTAAATCAATACCGGTTTTTATGTTTGCAATAGGGACCTTAACCATACCTTTCGGCGATTTTGTAATGTCATCTTTATTTATCATTACAGTAGCATCCAACCCACTTGAGAGACCAACTATTTTTTCAAATGGTGCATCAGAAGTGAAATGAGCTAGGTTGCGTGCATCTTTTGAATCAGCAGAAAATGTTTGTGCGGATAGATGTATACCTATTAAGAATAATGTTAATACAAAAATATTTTTTATTGTTTTCATTTTTTCCTCTTTTTTTAATATGAATTGTTATGCTAATACTTCTTTGTGCAACGGTTCAACTTTCGGGAAATCTATTTCCGGTTTTGCTAATCTTCCGATGTAATTTGTAAATGTTTTATCAATAACAAGTGCTACAAGATCAACTAATGCTTGCTGATTATACCCAGCTTCATAAAAAGCATTTACCAAAGATTCATCGGCTCGCCCTCGGTTAGCAACAATTGACTTTGCTAAATTTGTAAGTATGCTGAGTTTTTTATCATTAAATGTTCCAGCCCGTAGTGCAATAGTTTCTTCCTCACTAAAACCATTCATTTTTGCAATTGCAGTATGAGCAGCTAAACAATAACTACAACCGTTTTCTTCCGAAACAGCTAAAAACACTGCTTCTCTTTCTTTTGCATTGAATGATCCGTTTTTTTGATTTTCGGAAAACTCCAGATATGTTGCCAATGCGTTTGGTGAATTCCCGATAACAGCATAAATATTCGGCAGCATTCCTATTGTTCTTTCTATTCCTTCAAAAATGATTTTGCTTTTTTCTGAAGCTTCTTGTTTTGTTAATGCGTTAAGACCGTTCATCTATACTCCTTTTTTGAATTATTGTTTAACTAAAATTAAGTTTGCTTCTGATTCTGAAATGTCGGATTTACGACAAATATTAATTTCTTGTTTAAATTGATTTTGACCTTTGTTTCCATAATAAAATAGAAACCATAATTACAATTATTCCGATAAACCCTAATACATAATCAAGTCCAAGTATTAATTTATCTTTCCATTCTTTATAACTTATGCCTAAGAGCTCATCATTTTTCTCAATAAGAACTTCTGTTTTAGTAAATATTTCGCTCCCATACCCAATCCAGACAAGTAATGAAATTGCAATTAAGATTAGACCAATAATCAACGTTCTTTTTTGACTATGATTAATTTTCATTTTAATTCCCTTCAGTTGTAACAATAACTTTTTGAGATAGAATTTTGTATAAGCCCCCTAATACTCCTCCATATATCAAATGCCCGACTAAACTTGCCATAGCAATCATTATCGATCCGGAGAAGAAACCATCGATATAACTACCCCCATTCATAATACTCATCATCGGCATTACGATTACTTGAGCGATAATCCATGGGATCAATCCAAAAAATGCACCGTTTTTAATATCAGAACTCTTGCCAGTTGCATTAAGAAAAACTGCAACAAAGTTGATTGCAAGTATTACTCCAATCATAAAATGTGCAAGCCATCCAACAATTATAGGCGCTCCCATTGTATTTGCCAGCATATTCGGGATATTCATTTCAAATCCCATTAAAGGAGCCATATAAGCAAAAACCGTCATTGCTGCTGTTGCAATTATTCCGGCTGCAACTGCCGATTGAAGTGAAAATTGTTTTTTCATAGTGTTACCCTCGCTTGTTAAAAAATTTTTTGTTTCACCGGTAAACTTATAATTAGAAAACAAGACTCACTGTCAATATGTTGACAAATAATAAGTTTGCATCTGATTAGTTTTATAAGGAAAGAATTGCTGTTTTGTTGATTATCAGCAAGACATAGCCTGAACTTCTTTAAATAAAAAAGTTTATTGTGCTTTTAGCAGGTAATTCAAAAAATGAGGGAGCTAATGTGAGACAAATCAAAAACAGACAAAATATTTTGGAATTTGTTGATTTTGAGAAATTCTTATCCTATTTGTTGTTACTTTTGTATAAGATTTTCTGAATATTAGGTGATAGATTGACAGCTAATATCATCAAATTCTATTTATTACTATTATTAATTACCCTTCCGGTTCTTGCACAAAGTCCTTCGCAAACTACACCTATTATAATGGACTTCGGATATGGCAAATCTGCTTATTCAAATATCAATAG
>DSBF01000424.1 GCA_011049495.1 Ignavibacteria bacterium | reverse complement strand
CCGAAGTTTTCCCACTTCTTTGCTTTTGGTCCGTGTGGAGCAAGAGTTCTGTATTCATCGCCGAGAGTTTCAGCCAAAGCTCCGCAAGAACAAATCCAGCCGCAGTAAGCACCTTTACCCCATCTGTAAACTATGTATGGAATAATTACGAATGTTTGAACGATGCTGAATACCAGCCAAAAAGTTGTAATGTTAGAGTTATATAGATTGGAAAAGTTCAGCGGCCACGCTAAAATAAATCCGTAAGACCGCCAGTAACTTTCTTTTGGAAAAACTTGAGTAAATACGAAACCGTTTTCACCGCCAAGCGCACCAATTTTACCTAAAAGCGGAAATACAAATTCAGGTAGAATAAACAGCGGCAATGCTTGAATTAAAATTAATGCACTGGTTTGCAATTTTATATAACGTGTTGGTTTAATTTTCATCCGGCGTAAACCAAATATCAAAATGGTAAGCGAATAAAAACCTGTGTACCAAAAACCTTGTGATTTGCCTAGCAGTTCTATACCGTAATATCTTCCGCCAAAAAAAACAACTGCAAAGAAGATACCGATTGAAATAAAATATGCGTACTTGAACGTCTGCCAATTTAATTTTACTTCCGGTGCAAAATCCCGGATAAATTTATAAAGCAGGTAAACTCCGAGAAGGAAAAAAGCTATAAACGAGAAGTAGGCAATCGTTGCATTAATATATTTTGTTACATTCCAAATCCTGACAGAATCCGAGAACAAAGCAGAAAAGAGAACTTCGGGGAGCGAAACGAATTTATACCAGAATTCTCCGCTGCAAATGCTTGTAAAAACTTTTCCCCAGGAATCGACTTTGCCGAAAAAACTTTCGTAAAAATCAGCGCTGCTCTTTCCGAAATAGAGCATCCCTGCAAAAAGAAGAAGCAAAGCAAATTGTAATTTTGCCGTAAGAGATAATTCGCCTTCCATTTTAATATTGCTGCGTTTGAAAAAGTCTGTCGGAAGTTCTTTCCCGATCATCGAAAAGACCATAGAATTATCTAATTCAATCTCTTTGTTTTCTTTATCTAAAAGAACCACGGAGCTTTCTTTGATCTCTTTAATGTTCGTTTCAAACAGAAGTTTGATTTTTCCTTCTTCAACAAGCTTATTAAGCTTTACTTCATTTTGCTCTTTCGGTCTTGAGAAAGAAGATTTTCGATAAGATAGAGCAACAGATTTTGCACATTCGGCAACCGCAATTGCTGTTTCCAATGCTGAATCTCCGCCGCCTACAACAAGCACATCCTCGTCTTTTGCCTCTTCAGGATCAATTAATCTATTAAAGACTTTAGGTAAATCTTCTCCCGGAATATCCAACGTTCTCGCATTACCCGATTTGCCGATTGCTAGAACAACTCTTAATGATTTGAAAGTGGTATCGTTAGTTATTATTTCAAAGTGATCTCCTTTTTTCTCGATTTTTTCAGCCACAACTCCCTCGGCAATGGGGAGATCAATATTTTTTATCTGCTCATTCAGTTCATCGAGAAGAGATTCCTTAACACCTTCATTAATTTTTAAGTCAGATTCTTGCGAATATTCATACGGGGCGGCAATTATAGGTTTCCCTTTGGGGAAATTGATGATGGTACTGAATCTTTTTGCAGATTCGAGAATCTTGAAATTGTAATTATGTTTAATTGCTTCCATACCGGATGCTACACCGGCAGGACCTGCCCCGATTATAAGGATATCATTAATTTCAGAATCGGAATTATTCTCTCTTTGCTTTTGAAAAACATCATCTCCGTTAAAGTAATCTATAACACGTTTACCACTTTCAGCGGCTAACTTTAATAGAGGTATTCCGGTCAAATCTCCAACGATGAATACACCCTTAAGCGATGTTTCTCCTTTTTCATCAATCTCGGGATAACGCTCAACTTCGCCGGTTGGATTATCTTTCTGCAGCCAATTGAAATATTTTTTAATAGGATTCATATTTATGTCTATTTAGTTTGGAAGATTCAGCTTAATATATTGACAGTCAACATCTCCAATTCCTTCAAGGTTCTGTTTGATCGGGCAGACCTCAAAAATTTCTTTATTCGTTTTATCGGAGTTGGGGTAATTTTTAGTAAATATTATATATTCATTTTCTTTAACATCATTTTTCATCAATCGATGAGCAAGAATAACGCCTTTGCCGTATAGTTTTTTAAATCGACTTACATTAATCAATTCAATGTTATCGAAATGAAGAATGAATTTGAGAGTTAAATTATTGACCGATTGGCATGCGTTACATTGACAGATACGTTTTTCCTGAACTTCCATTTTTTTCTTATGAAATTTCTGAAGTATTTTAAGCGACTGATTATAAATTTCCTCAATCGGAATTGGATCACCGATTTTATAAAACAATACGGCATCTCCCTCAATTTCCGATATTTCAAATCCCAATTCCTCAGCATTAATAATTTCTTCGAGCAATTCAGCAGTAATCTCCTGCCCGTGAAGTATTTCGATATCATTAACGAATTTTGAAAATCCTGAAATGTCGGGTATATAAATTACGCTTGTTGATGTTGATGTAGTCATTGAATTTTATCTTCTTTTGTTTTAAACCCTTTGAAAATTTTTATAATACCGCCAACAAATGATGTTGCTGCAACTATTACTAGAGTGTAGTCAAGACCGAGAATAAATTTATCATGCCATTCTTTTTAACTTGTTTACAATAGTTCATCTTCTATTAATATTTCAGTCTTTGTAAGTATTCACACACGAAAGCAATCCTTTACTATAATAATGACAAAATAATGAAAACGAAATGGATACAGTTGTTATCTAAACAAAGCTAAATTTCATTTTTTTCGCCACAAGAGTCCCTTTTAATTTTCTTAATAAATATAGAGGCTTAACACTAATTTATTTGTCAATATTTTGACAAATTTTTTTAATTAAGGTTTATTAAAACATCTGGGAACCAGAAATTCTTGCAAGACGATCAGCAGAGGAAGTGGACGAATGAGCCTTAAAAATTGAATTGAATTTATAATCATATTCTGATAAATAACATTTATTTTCGTGATGAGTAAGATTGTATTTTTGAAATGCGTCAGAAACGTCAGTGCATATAAATAATAAAAAATGTTAGTTGATGAAAATAAAAATGTACTTCAGTTTCTACTTCAGTCATATTTTCCTTTAAAACAAAAAACCCTTGCAACTTATTTAGTTACAAGGGTTTATCATTTGTGAGCGCGGGTGGTCTCGAACCACCGACCCTCTGCTTAAAAGGCAGATGCTCTACCACTGAGCTACGCGCCCCCAATCCAATAAAATTAGAACGTTAAAAATACACTTATCATTCTATAATTTCAAGAAAATGAACTTTCTTAATTATTTTTATTATTTCTCCAACCGGTAATTTTTACATTTAGTTCAAAAATTCACTATTATTGGTTATTAATTTATTCTAAAATTAATAACAAAGTGCATCATGAGGGAAAAAGCCAAAATTCTAATTGCGGATGACGACGAAATTCTTGCCTACCTGCTTAAGGAAGAACTCGTAAATGAAGAATACCAAGTTGATATTGTTTCCGACGGGAAATTTGCAATTGAAAACCTCAAACAAAAATCATACGATATTCTCCTGCTTGATCTTGAAATGAAAGAAATCCACGGTGAAGAAGTTCTGAAATTTGCTAATGAATTTCATCCCAATGTTCAGGTGATTGTCTTAACTGCAAAAACTGAAGTTAGAACTGCGATTGATTGTATAAAAAACGGAGCTTATGATTTTATCACAAAACCATATGACTTCGATGCACTTATAATTGTTATTGAAAGAGCCGTTAAACACAAAGAATTATTGGTTCAAAATAAAATTTTATCCACCAAGCTTAATCAAACCGCTCCGCATAAAATAATCGGTGAAAGTAAAATAATTAAACATACACTTGAGCTTGCACAGAAAGCAGCCGTATCGGAATCCAACATTTTATTGGAAGGTGAAACAGGAACCGGGAAAGAATTATTTGCAGAATTCATTCATAAAAATTCCGAAAGAAAAAATAAACCTATTGTAGCAATCAATTGTGCATCACTCCCCGATCAACTAATAGAAAGTGAATTGTTCGGTCATGAAAAAGGTGCTTTTACCGATGCAAAATCTTCTAAACAGGGTTTGGTTGAAATTGCGGACGGTGGTACGTTGTTTTTGGATGAAATTGGAGAGATGAGTTTAACATTGCAGCCAAAACTTTTACGGTTTCTTGAAAAAGGAGAGTTCAGAAGAATCGGCGGAGTTAATAATTTACAATCTAATGTTAGAGTTATTGGAGCAACAAACAAAAACTTAATGGAAGAATCCGAAAAAGGTAACTTTAGAAGAGACTTGTTGTTCAGGTTAAATGTAATTACACTAACAATCCCTCCTCTTAAAGATCGAGAAGGCGATATATTAATTCTGGCTAATCATTTCCTTCAGACCAAATCACCGCTTCGCTCACCAAAGAAACTTTCTAAAGAAGCCGAGCAGGAACTTATCTATTATAAGTATCCCGGTAACGTAAGAGAACTTGAACACATTATTGAACGAGCAATAATTTTTTCGGATGGTGAATTGATTGAACCTAAAGATCTGAATCTACCGATAACGGATTACAAAAGTGTTCAAAGTTTTTCTAATAATGATGATGAAAATGTACTTTCGTTAAAGGATGTTGAAAAGATTCACATACATAAAATACTTAACAAGTTTGATTGGAATAGAGAAAATACATCAAGAGCACTTGGTATTACACAAAAAACTCTATACACAAAAATTAAAAGCTACGACCTAAAACAAAATGGCTGATAATTCATTTAAAAATTCCGCTCATGATTTGAATAACATTCTTACAAGTTTGATGAACGGAATTGATTTACTTAAGAACACTCTTCCGAAAAATAAAGACACTGATAAAATTATCACCGGTTTGGAAAAATCCGTTAAACGTGCATCCGATATAGTTAGCTTGCATCTTGCACCCAACGGTTCAAGTAAACGGCATATTCGAAAAGTAAATGTTATTCAAGTAATTAATGAAGTAATTGAGAGCTTTAATACAAATGAAAAAAGATTATTCAAACACAAATTCGATCCGTCAATTGAAATGCCTCCGATACTTATGGATGAAACTGATTTGTTCAGAATACTTTTAAATTTATTTAAGAATGCAGTTGAAGCAGTTGATACTGATGGAGAGATTACAATTGTTCATTGTTTGGAAAAAATAAACGGTCGCTCTTTTATAAAGATTGAAGTGATTGATAACGGAGCCGGTATAAGCGAAGATAATTTAACTAAAATTTTTGAACCTGAGTTTTCAACAAAACAAAAGAAACAGGAGTCAGGTTACGGATTATATATTGTTAAAGAAAAAATTGAAGAGTACGGCGGAAAAATAGAAGCAATCAGTAAAACTAAAGAGACTAAATTTACAATTTATTTGCCTGCTTATGTTAGAAAGGAAGATCAATCTGCTAATATTTTACTTGCCGAAGACGATATTTCCGTAAGCGAAGTACTTTCGGATTTACTTAGAACACAAGGTTATAATGTAGCGGTTGCAAAGACCGGGATTGAAGCAATAGAAGAAATTCATAAATCTCTGTTTGATGTACTTATAATAGATAAGAAAATGCCGGAGATGGATGGTATTGAATTAATAAAGAAATTCCGTTCCCAAGAACAAAGTATTCCCGTTATATTAGCTTCAGGTTCAGATGTTGATTTGCAAAGCTCCGAGATGAAAGACTTAAAAATAGATCACGTTATAAAAAAACCTTACAACTTCCCCGAAATTTTATCCGCACTGCAGAAGTT
>DSBF01000102.1 GCA_011049495.1 Ignavibacteria bacterium | reverse complement strand
TTCTGCGGAATGATTTGAAAAATCACTATGATGAAAAAAACTATGCCATTCACCTTGGTCAAATATAAGGTCAACTTTAGCGAAAACTTTTTTCGATGTGATTAATTCGAAAGAGTTTTTTATTGATGCGGCGTTATAAAGAACGCCAAAAGGATTTATGAGTGAATTGAACTTATACTTTAAAAAATAATTGCCGATATTCTCCGCAAAACAAGACCCAATCGTAAAAATTGAATCATTAGGCTCAATTTTAATTGGGAACGGCTCTATTTCTATTTCGGTTCTAAACTTCATCGGAAATTGATTTTATTATGCCGAAATATAACTAATAACATTCCTATTCTTACTTTTTTTGAAGAATTGATGGTTTTTTTGTATAATGAATAAAATTACCGATTATAAAAAATATGAAACTTAAAATAACTGCAATAGGAGAAATACTTTTTGATGTATATCCAACACAAAAAAAATTAGGCGGTGCTCCGTTCAATTTTTTTTACCACGTATGGAAATTAACTAATGACGGGAAATTTATTTCGCGTATTGGTAATGATAATGAAGGAAAAGAAATAATCGAATTTTTAGAAAAGCAGCAGTTCGATACAAATTATATACAAATAGATGATTCGGTGAATACTGGGGTAGTAAATGTTCAACTTGATGAGAATAAAATCCCGGCTTTTGAAATAATTGAAAACCGGGCTTATGATTTCATTGAGCACCGACCGGAACTAGATGAATTAATAGAAAAATCCGACTTACTATATTTCGGAACATTGGCTCAAAGAAACGAAACCTCAAGAAACACAATTAGAACATTAATTGAAAAATCAAAAAAAGTTTTTTGTGATATCAACATTCGGCAAAATTTTTACACAAAGGAAATAATTCATAAATCACTCCAAGCAAGCAGCGCGGTTAAGCTCAATGCTGATGAGTTGGCATTAATTAATGATTTGTTGATCGGCAATGATTATGAGCTTAAAAAAACCGCTTATGAAATAATCGATAAATATAATCTTGACTTGCTTTGTGTAACTCTCGGAAGTGGAGGTTCATATTTATTTAATCGAAAGGAAGAATCTTTTCATAAAACTGAAGTCAATAATATTGTTGATACGGTCGGTGCCGGGGATGCGTATGCTGCTATTATGAGTCTCGGGTATTTATTGAATTGGGAAATTGAAAAAACTAATAAACTTGCTTCCGAATTCGCCGCAGAAATTTGTACGATAAAAGGAGCTGTTCCAACAGAGGATAATATTTATAATAACTTCATAGAGAAAATAAAAAATGAGTGAAAAAGGATTATACATTCAGCTATATAATATTCACGGACTAATTCGTGGAAAAAATTTAGAGCTTGGAAGAGATGCAGATACGGGCGGTCAAACTAAATATGTTCTTGAACTTGCCAAAGCATTATGCGAAAGAGATGATATTAGAAAAGTTGAGATTGTTACGAGAAGAATTGAAGACAATGAAGTTTCGGAAGATTACTCACAACGTGAAGAAAAAGTAAATGACAAGCTGTCAATTGTTCGCATAAGATGCGGCGGATTGAAATATATCCGTAAAGAATTACTGTGGAAACATCTCGAAGAATTTGTCGACAAATCAATTAAGTATATTAAGAGTAAAGAAGAACTGCCGGATATTATTCATAGCCACTATGCAGATGCCGGATATGTCTGCACAGAGTTAACTAAATTTTTCGGTATACCACTAATTCATACAGGGCATTCGTTAGGAAGAAATAAATTAAACAATCTTCTTAAAAACGGTTTGACCGAAGAGGAAATAAACAAACGCTACAAAATGAAAAAGAGAATTAGCGCCGAAGAAGGTGTTATTTTTTTTGCCGATAGAATTATCACCAGTACAAAACAAGAGATTAAAGAACAATATGGTTTATACGAAAATACAAACGAAGAAAAGTTTGTTGTTATTCCCCCAAGCGTTGGTTTAGATCGTTTCTATCCTTATAATGAAAAACGAGAGTGGGATGATGAAGAACGTAAAATCAGAGATCACATTCGTGATGAACTTTGGCGTTTCTTCACTAATCTTAATAAGCCGTTGATCTTATCACTTTGCCGACCGGAGAAAAGAAAAAATATTTCCGGTTTGATTGAAGCATACGGAGAAGATAAAGAATTACAAAAGAAAGCTAATCTTGCAATCTTCGCCGGGATACGGAAAGATATAACTCAAATGCCGGATATTGAAAGAGAAGTGTTAACAGAAATGCTTTTGCTGCTGGACAAATATAATCTTTACGGTAAAATGGCAATTCCTAAACGTCACGATGTTGAAGATGAAGTTCCGGAGCTATACAGAATTGCTGCAGAAACAAGAGGAGTATTTGTAAACTCTGCATTCAATGAACCGTTTGGATTAACATTAATTGAAGCCGCAGCCAGCGGTTTGCCGGTTGTGGCTACAGATGATGGGGGTCCTAGAGATATTCTTTCAAACTTGGATAATGGAGTACTTGTTGACGTTTCCGAATCAAAAAATATTGCCGAAGGGATTCACAAAATTTTAGATGACGAAAACAAATGGGAGAAATATTCAAGAAACGGAATCGAGCGAGTTGAAAAATTTTATTCATGGAAAGCTCATGCAGATAGATACGTTGAAGTACTAAAAGAAGTTCTCGAAGAGAATAAAGAAGAACCGAAAACGTTTATATCAACCGGCAAGAAACTTCTGAACTACGATAAATTTATGATCTTTGATATTGATGATACATTAATTGGTAACAGCGAAGCAGCAGAACGATTAAAAAAAATGATTGAAGATAATTCGAATCAAATCGGATTTGGTGTTGCAACCGGGCGAACTATCGATTCTGCTCGGAAAGTATTATTGGAAAATGATTTTATACTTCCCGATTTAATAATCTCTTCGGTTGGTTCGGAAATATACTATCGCGATAGTATATTTCCGAACCAACCGAAGAGATTATTAAATCGGGAAGTATAAAATCATTTTCCAATAATACTTTCCGAGCAGAATCGATAGTTCGCCCGGTTGCAACACCAAATCCGATTTGATTCGAATTATCTTCAATCATTTTTTTTAATCGTTCTGCTGCTTCGCTGTTACCAATTAATGTATCATCAATATCAAAGATCATAAATTTATCGTAGTTCAGAAGTTTCTTGCCGGTTGATATAAACGTTTTCGGTTCTTCTTTATTCTCTTCGAGAACTTCTTTTAGTACTTCAACGTATCTATCTGCATGAGCTTTCCATGAATAAAATTTTTCAACTCGCTCGATTCCGTTTCTTGAATATTTCTCCCATTTGTTTTCGTCATCTAAAATTTTGTGAATCCCTTCGGCAATATTTTTTGATTCGGAAACGTCAACAAGTACTCCATTATCCAAGTTTGAAAGAATATCTCTAGGACCCCCATCATCTGTAGCCACAACCGGCAAACCGCTGGCTGCGGCTTCAATTAATGTTAATCCAAACGGTTCATTGAATGCAGAGTTTACAAATACTCCTCTTGTTTCTGCAGCAATTCTGTATAGCTCCGGAACTTCATCTTCAACATCGTGACGTTTAGGAATTGCCATTTTACCGTAAAGATTATATTTGTCCAGCAGCAAAAGCATTTCTGTTAACACTTCTCTTTCAATATCCGGCATTTGAGTTATATCTTTCCGTATCCCGGCGAAGATTGCAAGATTAGCTTTCTTTTGTAATTCTTTATCTTCTCCGTATGCTTCAATCAAACCGGAAATATTTTTTCTTTTCTCCGGTCGGCAAAGTGATAAGATCAACGGCTTATTAAGATTAGTGAAGAAACGCCAAAGTTCATCACGAATGTGATCTCTGATTTTACGTTCTTCATCATCCCACTCTCGTTTTTCATTATAAGGATAGAAACGATCTAAACCAACGCTTGGGGGAATAACAACAAACTTTTCTTCGTTTGTATTTTCGTATAAACCATATTGTTCTTTAATCTCTTGTTTTGTACTGGTGATAATTCTATCGGCAAAAAAAATAACACCTTCTTCGGCGCTAATTCTCTTTTTCATTTTGTAGCGTTTGTTTATTTCCTCTTCGGTCAAACCGTTTTTAAGAAGATTGTTTAATTTATTTCTTCCTAACGAATGCCCTGTATGAATTAGTGGTATACCGAAAAATTTAGTTAACTCTGTGCAGACATATCCGGCATCTGCATAGTGGCTATGAATAATATCCGGCAGTTCTTCTTTACTCTTAATATACTTAATTGATTTGTCGACAAATTCTTCGAGATGTTTCCACAGTAATTCTTTACGGATATATTTCAATCCGCCGCATCTTATGCGAACAATTGACAGCTTGTCATTTACTTTTTCTTCACGTTGTGAGTAATCTTCCGAAACTTCATTGTCTTCAATTCTTCTCGTAACAATCTCAACTTTTCTAATATCATCTCTTTCGCATAATGCTTTGGCAAGTTCAAGAACATATTTAGTTTGACCGCCCGTATCTGCATCTCTTCCAAGCTCTAAATTTTTTCCACGAATTAGTCCGTGAATATTATATAGCTGAATGTATAATCCTTTTTCACTCATTTTTTATTTTCTCTATGAAGTTATTATAAATATTATCCTCTGTTGGAACAGCTCCTTTTATCGTACAAATTTCTGCGGCGAATTCGGAAGCAAGTTTATTAGTTTTTTCAATTTCCCAATTCAATAAATACCCGAGACTCATAATAGCAGCATACGCATCCCCGGCACCGACCGTATCAACAATATTATTGACTTCAGTTTTATGAAAAGATTCTTCCTTTCGATTAAATAAATATGAACCTCCACTTCCGAGAGTTACACAAAGCAAGTCAAGATTATATTTATCGATTATTTCATAAGCGGTTTTTTTAAGCTCATAATCATTGCCGATCAACAAATCATTAATTAATGCCAACTCATCAGCATTGAGCTTAACCGCGCTGCTTGCTTGGAGTGATTTATGAATTATTTCCTTTGTGTAAAAATTTTGCCGAATGTTGATATCACAAAAAACTTTTTTTGATTTTTCAATTAATGTTCTAATTGTGTTTCTTGAGGTTTCGTTTCTTTGAGCCAATGTTCCGAAATATAGTAAGTCGGATTTTTCTATTAATTCATCTAGTTCCGGTCGGTGCTCAATGAAATCATAAGCCCGGTTTTCAATTATTTCAAAAGCCGGGATTTTATTCTCATCAAGTTGAACATTTACTACCCCAGTATTCACCGAATCATCTATTTGTATATAATTTGTATCGAACTGCTGCTTTTCTAAAAATTCGATTATTTCTTTTCCTTCATTATCATTACCAATACGCGAAATAAATTTCCCGTCATTAGTTAATTTCCATACGTGGTAAAAAAAATTGAACGGAGCACCGCCTAATTTTTTTTGTGTTGGATATACATCAAAAAGTATTTCTCCTATTGCAGTTATTTTAAGTTTCATATTTTTTATAATCGGTAATTTTATTCATTATACAAAAAAACCATCAATTCTTCAAAAAAAGTAAGAATAGGAATGTTATTAGTTATATTTCGGCATAATAAAATCAATTTCCGATGAAGTTTAGAACCGAAATAGAAATAGAGCCGTTCCCAATTAAAATTGAGCCTAATGATTCAATTTTTACGATTGGGTCTTGTTTTGCGGAGAATATCGGCAATTATTTTTTAAAGTATAAGTTCAATTCACTCATAAATCCTTTTGGCGTTCTTTATAACGCCGCATCAATAAAAAACTCTTTCGAATTAATCACATCGAAAAAAGTTTTCGCTAAAGTTGACCTTATATTTGACCAAGGTGAATGGCATAGTTTTTTTCATCATAGTGATTTTTCAAATCATTCCGCAGAA
>DSBF01000524.1 GCA_011049495.1 Ignavibacteria bacterium | reverse complement strand
TACAATTACTGCCCAGAAAAGAAGTTTTAAGGGTGAAAGAATGTCTTTACGTGTATTTGAAAACCTTGATCTTACGGACGAACAGCGAAATCAAATTGATGATTTGAATTACGAATTTCGGATGAAAGCTATCGATCTTAATAGTCAAAAAAGACAAAATAATTTAGCGATGAGCAAGCTATTAAAAGAAAGTACAATTAATGAAAACGAAATTTTGAAGTTGAATGAGCGAAACAATTCTATTAATAGTGAACTATCTAAAATGAGAATTGAAAAACGGATAAAAACTCATAAAATTCTTACTCCCGAACAAAGAGAACAAATCGGTAGTTATCCATGTTTTAGAGATGGTAACGATGGTTATGGTTTAGGCAGATTTGGTAGGGATTCGAGAGGGTTTAGAGGCGACAGACAATTCAGGTTCGGATGTTTCTAAAAAATGCGCCCGTCAACTGACGGGCTTTTTTTTATTTAATTTTTGAAATTTCTACCCGTCTATTTTTTGCACGTCCATCTTCTGTAGAATTATCGGCAATCGGTTTTTCTTCACCTCCAACTACAACCTCAAAACGATTCCGGTCAAGACCTTTTTCCATAAAATATCTTAAAACAAAATAAGCTCTTTGTATTCCCAAACTTTGGTGTACTTGAACAGGTTCAATATTATCTGTATAACCGGTAATTTTCCAACGTGTGGAATTATCTTCGGCAATTATTCTGTAAAGACGGTCCAGCTCAACATATTCCATTCTGCCGATTTCAGTTTCACCAAACTTAAAATTAACTCTACCCAATTCTAATTTTTGTGACAGCTCTTCAATGATGTTTGATTCTGTCTTTTTTATTTCCAAATTAGATTCTACTGCTTCAGAAATTTCAACTGATTCATCCGATTCCATTTCATTAGATAGAACTTCTTCATCGGTAATGATTTCTTCAAAACCTATACTCTCATCTTTGGTTTCATGTGAACCAGAAATATTTATGTCAGATTCTTCAGTAATTTCAATTTTGGATTCCTTAATGCCCGCGGGTAATATTTCAGATTTGGTTGATACTTCATCCGAACTTAAATCAAGTGCATAAAGTAAACCAAGATTAAGCGAAAGAATAAGATCACTACTTTTCCCACTTGCTCTATCATCTATATTATCATTATTAGTAACCAATGGGATAATACTTCCGTAACCGTAAAAATTATTGGAGATACGGTAACGTAACCCGAGTTCAAAAGAAAGACTTATTAAATTTTGTTCATATTCATTTTTTGCATTCCGTGGTAAAGATGAACCGTCCTTATCTTTTGGATTAAAACGAAGAAATTTAACACCAAGGAATAAATAAGGTGAAACAGAATTCGATAATTGCATTGAATATATACCACCCAAAGCCAAGGTATATATTCTAGTTTTGAATGCATCCGGATCATATCGATCATCCGAACCAGTACTTAGCCCGTAACCAGCAAATCCCCTTAAACCAATTTTTTGAGATTCTTTTTCGTACAAGTAAAACTCAGCAACACCTCTAAACATAAAACCAACACCTGGGTCTTTATAATCGCTGTAAGTAAATGTTAACCCTAAATCGCCGCCTAACAAAATCTTATCATTAAAGGAATCGAAATTTCTTTCTTGTGATAAAATCAAATTTGTCGTGAGATAAATTAGGACTAAAAAGAAAAGTACTTTTCTCAAGATATTCTCCTACAAGTTATATTCCAAAATAAGACATTGAAAGGAATGCTTCAAGTTGTTTGGCTAATGAATTGAGTAATTACCTTAAAAGAAAAAATTATAGATCCCCTTTAACCGGTCTTATTACTACTTCTTCCGGAACGAGATTAGAACTTATAGAATAGAGATGAAAAATTAATTTAGCTAAATCTGCAGGCGATATCATTCTTTCGCTGTATTTTTCAAGAACGGAATTCGGCCAAATTGGAGTTCGGGTTGCGCCCGGAATTATATTGATAATTTTAATATTATTCTCCCGCAACTCTTCGCGGATAACTTTGGAATATGCTAATAAACCAGCCTTAGAAGCAGCATATAAACTACTCTTAGTCAATACTTTTAAAGCAGCTACCGAAATAATATTGATAATTGTCCCTTGGTTTCTTTCAATCATTTTAGGTAAAACCGATTGTATAGCATAAATAGCGCCATTGAGATTTGTGCTTAATATTTTATCGATTTCTTCTAAAGAATTATTCTTTGCCAGTTTGAAGGTTGTAGCCCCGGCATTATTAATTAGACAATCGATTTCAAAATCATTTTCAATTTTGTTTACCGTATCGTTAACTTGTTTGTAATCGGATACATCAACCGGGAAAGTTTCAATACTTTTTTTATCAGCCGATAATTCTTTTTTCAACCGGTTAAGTGCATCTTTAGTCCGTGCAGATGCAGCAACTAATTTATTATTCGAAGCAAACTCAACCGTTAATGCTCTTCCGATACCGGAACTTGCACCAGTTATCCAAACAATAGAATTTGATTTCGCCATTACTATCTCATTAATTAAAAATTATTAGGGAAAAGGTATTAGATTTTCTTTGTATTAATCAAGCTTAAGAACTCTGCCCTTGTTCTGGCATCATCCTTAAATAAGCCATGCACAGCACTTGTAGTAGTAATAGAATTCTGTTTCTCAACACCGCGCATCATCATACACATGTGATATCCTTCTGCAACAACTGCAATTCCTTTCGGCTTTAGTATATCATCCAAGGTATCTGCAATTTCTTGAGTTAATCTTTCTTGTACCTGCAGTCTTCGTGCAAAAACATCCACTATTCTAGGAAGTTTGCTTAACCCGATTATTTTTCCATCGGGTACATAAGCAATATGAACCTTACCGTAAAATGGTAAAAGATGATGCTCACACATGCTATAAAAATCTATGTCTTTTATTATTACCATTTCATCATATTTTTCCTCAAAAATAGCGCCGTTAACTAACTTTTTGATGTCTTTTTTGTAACCTTGAGTTAAAAATTCATAAGCTTTTGCAACACGATGAGGAGTACGAAGTAATCCTTCTCTTTCCGTATTTTCTCCCAACTCTTCAAGTATTGATTTAACATTCTTTTCAATTTTTTCTAAGTTCAACTTTATTCTCCTTTGTACTCTGCATAATTATTTTCGGTCTCGTAAATTTTTACAGAATATAATTTTCCGTAAGGTATTTTATCAACAAGTACTTTCCAAATTGATATAGCAATATTTTCAGCAGTCGGAATAACTTCTTTCATAAATTCAACATCATGATTAAGATGTTTGTGATCTATTTTCTTAATTACGTGTTCTTTAATAATTTTCTTCAATACTTTTAGATCAATTACATACCCGGTTTGCGGCTCCACTTCTCCGGCAACGACAACTTCAAGTGTGTAATTATGTCCGTGTCCGTTTGGATTGTTGCACTTTCCAAAGATTCGATCATTTTCTTCATCGGAAAATGCCGGATTATAAAGCCGATGCGCTGAGCTGAATGTTTCTCTTCTTGTTACATATACCATTATTATTCCAATTCTTTCAATACTTCTTCAACATGATTGTTAACTTTTACTTTTGGAAATATCTTTTGAATTTTTCCGTTTTCATCAATAATAATAGTTGTTCTTTCAACACCCATATATTTTCTTCCGTACATACTTTTTTCTTTCCAAACGCCGTATTTTTCTAATACATTTTTACTTTCATCACTTAACAAGGTAAAAGGAAGCTCATATTTATCTGAAAACTTTTTATGTGAATCAACGGAATCGGGACTTACACCTAGAACAACAGCTTTCAATTTTTTAAAATCGGGATGAGAATCGCGAAAATCACAAGCTTCTTTTGTACATCCGGAAGTCATATCTTTCGGATAAAAATAGAGTACAACTTTCTTTCCCAAAAAATCTTTTAATGAAATTTTCTTCCCGGTACTGTCCGGCAAAGTGAAAGCGGGGGCTTTATTTCCTTCTTTAATCATTCTTATCTCCTATCTATAACAAAAAATCCGAAAGTATTAGTTCCTTAAACATAATAATATTTTTATTCGATTATAAATAAGGAAAGCCGTTATTTGTAAAAAGTATAACAGCTTTTATATAAACTAAGTATTATATTTTTTTCAGAGTTCCTTTTTGCAATTAATTAAATTATCGAAAGGAGAAAAAGTACAACAACATTTTTCTTCCCCCAAAATTACTAAGAGTGATATTTTACAAATGTTGGTTCTTTAGTGTAAAGTCGGGAGCTTTTTTCCAATTTCCAATACCAGCAACTACTCCAATCTTTTTAAAAAAGATTAGATTTTTCTTCCAACTTTTACTTTAACTTGAAATTCTATTTGTCCGTCCTGTGTAACTCTACCTCGCTCTTCAATTACCTCAAACCAAGCTACCGGTTTTGTTTTATTCGATTCTAGAACTACTGCTTTTATCGCTTCGGAAGAACTAACATTAGATAACCCGACTAATTCTACGACTTCAAATTGCGATGCCATATTATCTCCATTTTTTATTAAAAAGTTCAAATTTGGTAGGATTTTAGACTGCCAAAATAAAACATTGTGTCCACAATTAAAAGATTTCTGTAAAAAAATAAATCGGACATAGAAATATATTTTGTTTTTTTCCTCAAGAAAATATATATTTATGTAGACTAAATCTAAATAAAGATAAAAATGCCACTGATTAAAGAAGCACACAAAAAATTTAAGGATTATCTAAAGACCGCCAAACACCGAATTACACCGGAACGATTTGAAGTTTTGGATGCTGCCCTAAATCAAGATGGTCATTTTGGCGCCGATGATCTTTACGTATCAATGAAAACGAACAAGTCCAATATTTCCCGTGCAACTGTTTACAATACTTTGGAATTATTAGAACAGTGCGGAATTTTAGCTCGAAGAAATTTTGGCGATAATATTTCCCGCTTTGAAGCAAGTATCAATAGAAAAAATCACGATCACTTAATATGTACTAATTGCGGTGATATAAAAGAATTCACTTCACCAAGAATTCAAAAAATTGTTGATGAAATTTCTTTGGAACTCGGTTTTGATCCTACCGGGTATTCTTTTAATATTTTCGGGCGGTGTACAAATAAAAATTGTAAGCATAAACATGAGTGATTCAACACTTCAAAATACAAGAAAAGGTAACTCGGTTGTTGTCCTTAATTTACCTGACGGCGAATTGAAATCTCAGTTTATTCGGTTAGGGATAACCGAAGGATCAACCATTAAAATAAATGAAAGATTACCGGGCGGTACAGTGGTAATTACAAAAAACAGACAAGAAATTGCAGTAGGTTCCGATCTTGCGAAAAAAATAAAAGTTATCGTGGAATAAAGGAAAGTCATGAAATCCGATAGTGTTCTCAATCTTGACAGTAAAAATAAAATACTTAGTGAAGTAGAACTTATAAAAGTTGTTACTCAAAAAGAGAAAGTTGTTTTAGTCGGCAATCCAAACGTAGGCAAGTCTCTCTTTTTCAATTACTTAAGCGGTATGTATGTCGATGTCTCGAACTTCCCCGGCACAACAGTTTCAATATCAAGATGTAACTATAATAATTTTGAAGTGATGGATACGCCCGGTATATATGGTGTTTCTTCTTTTAACGATGAAGAAACTGTTGCCCGCGATGTTATTCTTGATGCCGATAGAATTTTAAATGTTGTTAATTCGCTTCATCTTGAAAGAGATTTATTCTTAACTCTTCAATTGATTGATATGGGGAAGAAAGTTTCTGTTATGTTGAATTTCTCCGATGAAGTTAAGAAGAGAAACATAAAAATTGACACAAAAAAAATTAAGTGAACTGCTAGGGGTAGAAGTTTATGAAACTTCTGCTGTTAAAGAAACCGGTTTTGATAAACTTGATGAAGCAATTGAAAATGCCAGACAAGGCAAACAGG
>DSBF01000247.1 GCA_011049495.1 Ignavibacteria bacterium | reverse complement strand
TAATTATCAAAGGAGAATCCTACAGAAAGAAAAACAGACCGATTTTACAAAACGCTAAAGTCTAATTTTTTGCCTATTTTGTAAAACGCTAAATCACTTTTTGAGGTGGGGAATAATCTGAGCTCAAGGGTGGGGAATAATCTGACCCGTGACACAAATATATTTTCTGCTTTTATTCTGCTGAGCATCAATGTAAAATCAAAATAGGCGCGGTCTTCGACTATGATTGTTTTCTTGGGGAAAATTAGATTTGACAATCCATATCTGTCGTGCATTTTGGCTTCTGTTATGTTTACTATTTCCGGTATCATTAGGCTGTCATCCCAGCAGGTGTGGATTTTTATACCGCCTTTAGCTGTCCGATATTTTGCCCAATTGAACATCGATAAACATAACGATATTGTGGTACTGTCAATCAACTTTATTGTGTGGCCTTCTATCTCTTTTATTATATGACTTCTGTGTTGTAATCTCAAAAGTTTTTCATAATGACCTATCAGCTTATTATATAGGCTCTTATAGACTTCCCAGTTACGTTTCTTGTTTCCATCGCTCATTGTTGAACGTGCCGGTGATTGACTTAATCCCAAATCTTTGATAAATATTTCACTTACTCCTATGCCCGTTGATATATCACTTAGTGCAGAACACTTATTCAGCTGTCCGAAACTCATTGCTACAAATTGATCATATGTTTTATACTTACTGCAACCTTTATCGCTATTGTACTGTTGGATACAAATGTTCATTATCTCTCGAGGTACTAAATCTATTATTTTGACGAACCAATGGTTTATTGTTATTTTTATTTCTACTAAAAAGTCCCATAGTTTTTATCCTTTTGTTTGTTAGACATTAAGATAAAGATAAGGGGCTTTTTAGTTTTTTCATAACTTTCAGATAGTTATGATAATTGAACTTCATTTTGATAATTTTCATTGCTGCTCAATCTACTATAAGGTTTATGGTATTGATAGTTAGATGAATGATGTTATATTTGTATTACACATATAACAATGGGAGTATTTATGGGTAAAGTGAAAGCTTTTAGATTACCTGAAGAGATTTCCGGACTACTGGAAAAAACTGCTAAAAAAACAAATAGAACAGAAACATTTTACGTAGTTGAAGCTTTAAAAAATTATTTCAGCGAATATTATGATTATCAAGAGGCTAAGGACAGATTCGAAGATTCAACTGATGAAATAATCATGTCACAAGAAATGCGGGAAAGACTTGGTTTATAAAATTTCTGAAGAAAAATAGGTCATCGAAAAGACGTCTACAATTAAACTACCCCGCCTCGCTTAGCTGCAAACATCACAATTCTTTTTAAAGCTTTTCGATAAGAAATTCCGGCATATTTAGCCGAACGCATAAATCCGGCATCGGCGGTTAGATCGGGATTTGGATTTACTTCCAAAACATAAAGTTTATTGTCTTTTGATAACCGCATATCAACCCGGCAGTAATCGCGGCATCCCATTGTCTTAAAACATTTCAAAGCAATTTCGCCCGCTTCTTTTTCGACAGTTTTAGGTATTTCAGCCGGACAAATAGGAATTGTTTTATGATATGCTTCGTGATGAGGATCCCACTTAGCCTGATAACTTACAATATTAAATAAGTGATCGGGCATTTCGGAAAAATCTATTTCGCTTATTGGTAAGACTCGCGGTTTTGTGTCTCCTAAAACGGCAACGTTTAACTCTCTACCGTCAATAAATTCTTCAACCAAAACCGGCTGTTTGAATTCATCAAGAATATACTCGACACGCTTTTTAAGTTGTTTATGATTTGTAACAACGGCACCAACATCAATACCAACACTTGCATCCTCAAGAGCTGGCTTTGTTATAAGCGGATAGTTTAATTTATGCCGGTAGATTTTTTTCTTTTTTGTTATATACTTATAATTTGCTGTTCTAACACCTACGGCACGAAGAATTTTTTTTGTAAGCATTTTATTTTGGCAGGTACCGAGAGCTAATGGCGGGGCACCGGTATAGGGGATATGCATCAATTCAAGCAGTCCGGCAAAATACATTTCTAAGTCCGCACGGTCTTTATAGATTTCAACAAAGTTAAAAATTACATCGGGTTTGTTTTTTTCATAATCTCTGAAAAAGATATCGAGATTATCTCGTAGGTTAAGAATATATGCATCAAAACCTTCTTTTTTGAGGTCTTCGGCAAGTTCTGCATATTCTTTTATGGGGTCACTTTCTTGAATTTCAAAATAAGGCTCAAAGTCTAATTTTTTGTGAAGTTCGGTAGAATACTCGCTTTCTAAATCGGCGTAGTCTTCATTGTAAATAACAGCAACTTTCAACAATTTTCTCCATTTATTCTTCAAAAAGTAAAGAAATTTGTAGTGGTTTACAAAACTTTTGTTATTTTAGCACCTTGTTAGAAATAATATAAAAACGATATCCAAATGAGCTTTTACCCACAACCTGATAGTTACCGATGCGGACCTTTCGCACTTAAATATGCCCTTGTTATGTTGGGGATTTTCAAACATGAAGATCAAATTGCTTACATTTCCGGCAGTACTTGGTGGGCTGGTACAGATGAAATAGGTCTTCAAAAAGCCGCAAAGAAATTTAATGTTAGAATGAAATATCTCCAATCAAGTAATCCCAACGATGCGAGGAAAATGCTCAATGTTGAATTAGCAAAAGGAAGACCTTGTTTGCTTTGTGTCAGAAATTGGGAACACTGGTGTACTGTTGTTCATCACGGAAGAGGACTATATGTTGTTGTAGACAGTGAACAGGATAAAGTTATTGTCATTAAAAATTCCGAACAGCTTCTTCGCTATTGGCGTTACAAAGATCGAGATACCGGTGTTATTAGTTATGATGCTTACGCAATTATCCCTAACTTCAAAACTTACACACGTGCTCAATTTACTCCAGCTACTGCTAAACAACTAATGTCAAAAAAATACAATTCTCTTTCATTAAAATGGGATCAATATTTTAATGATTTGATAAGTATTACCCGTCCGAGAACGAAGCTAACGATTAATGCAATTTCATTTTCGGAATTTTTAAGAAGGAATAAAGAAAACTTAGTTACACAAGTTGCTAATTGGCACGGTATGCCGAGTTATAATGAATTGACAAATATTTTGGATAACATGAATTTCATTGCTGAAATTTATGATTTAATTGTTCCTACCGATGAAGAGAAGCATGCTTTAATTGATGTTACTTCTATTCTAATGATGTATGCTTGCGGTAAGTACGGCATGGACCCAATTTATTAATTGAAGGAGTATGAAAATTGAAACGAAATTCAAAAATTTTAGACAGAACAAAAAGCGTTTTACTAGTTATTGATATTCAAGAAAGAATACTCGGTGTTATGCAGCGAAGCGAATCACTTATTGCAAACACTTTGAAATTAATTAAAGGGTGTAAAACACTTTCAGTACCGGTTTATTATACCGAACAATATCCAAAAGGATTAGGCGAAACTGCTCATACTTTAAAAGAAGAATTAGAAGGTACGGCAATACAAAAAATGAGTTTCAGTTGCAGCGGTGCAGGTGAACTTTTTGATGAATTTAAGAAAAATGGTTATTCTCAAATTATTGTCTGCGGTATTGAATCGCATGTTTGTGTGCAGCAAACAGTTCTGGATTTGCTTGCAAATGATTTTCAAGTGGATTTAGCTGCAGATGCCGTTTCATCAAGAAAAGATACGGATTATAACATTGCACTCGATAGAATGAGAGCAAACGGTGCCGAAGTTACAACAACCGAATCGATTCTTTTCGAATTACTGAATGTTTGCGGAACAGATGAGTTTAAAGCTGTCTCGAAACTTGTGAAGTAATAGTAGACTTTTTAGTTGAATAATATTTTTATCTCCTTCTTATTAATTATCTGATACTATTCTAAATGAATTAGATTGATGAGAGTAAACAAATCTGTACACATCTATTTAGCAGTTGGATTACTAACACTGTTCTTTTCGGTTAATTCATTAGCTCAGAATGAAAGTGAAGCCAACAAAACAATTATCTTAGGTGAAGAATTCAATGTCGGATGGTTACACAAATCTCTTTTCGGGAGTCAATGGAGAAATCTTTGGACTACACCAATTTCAATTCCAATATTAGATTTGAATACCTTCCAAGGAGGATTAACACCACAATTTGATGGGCAGAATTCTGAGTCGCCGTTTCTGAAATTTATTGGTAATGATGAACGATATTGGAAGTTTACCCCAATTAATAAAGATTTCTTTGAATTATTACCGGACGCACTTCAAATTACATTTGTCAATAATATACTTGAAGATCAAGTCAGTTCCGTAAATCCGTTTGCTAAGATTATTAATTCAGAATTGTTAAATGCAGTTGGATTTGATTTGTCAATTCCAATTTTTATAGTGTTGCCCGAAGATGAAGCTTTAAATAAATTTTCCGGTCAAGTTGGTTTTCTCGAAAGCTGTAACAACCCTTATGAAGTAGAAGAGATAAATAGAATAACAGAGCTTTTTAATTCCATTGAAAATGTGAATAATATAAAAATTGATTCAAAAGAATTTTTAAAAATTCGATTGATGAATATTTTACTTGGTAACTGGGACAGAAATATTAATAAGTGGAAATGGGATGAAATTGAAAATCAAAATATTTTTTACTGGAAACCCCACCCGAATAATTCCGATCAAGCATTTGCAAAATTTGACGGCTTACTTCCTTATTCAGCCAGTTTTATCTTCCCGCAGCTTACAAGCTTTAACGATAATTTAGCACATGCTGGAAATTATACACAATCAGGCAGATACATCGACAGAAGATTTTTAACAGAACTTATAAAAAGCCAATGGGATTCAATTACCGTTTATATTCAACAGTCAATAACTGATGATGTAATTGTCTCAGCAGTAAATAAAATTCCTTCCGGGAATAAGCCGGAAGTAAAAAATAAAATTATAAATACAATCAAAAACAGGCGGGATAAACTAAATGAGTTGTGCGATGTTTATTATTCCATTATAAATAAAGTTGCCGATATATATGGAAGTAATAATAATGATTCCGTAACTGTTAATAGAATCAGTAATGATATAACATCGGTAGAATTATATTCGTCGGGTAATAATGCTATAAACACAAGCGAAGCATATTTCAAAAAGCAATTTGATAATAATATTACCGAAGAAATAAGAATTTATTTACTTGACGGAGATGATGAAGTAATTATAAAAGGTGAAGTTGACGACAGTCCGTTAATAAGAATTCTCGGCGGACCCGGCGATGATAAATTTGAAGACAAGTCAATTGTGAATGGATTTTTTCTTTCGATTACTCCTTTTAAGAAGTCGGAAAAGAAAACAATATTTTATGACAGCGATAACAATTCCAGTTTTATAAAAAGTTTGAGCACTTCAATTGACACGAATCAATTCGATGAATCAATTCTTATAACCGAAAATTATGAGCAATCTCAACGCGATAGAGGTTCTAGCTGGGGTTTTCTACCTGAAGTTGGTTATAGTACTACTGATGGAGTCTTGATTGGCGGGATGGTTGATTTGTTCAGCTTTAATTTTCGAAAGGGCCCTACGAATATCTACAGAGTTTGAGATTTGTATATGCTTTTCTTCCTAAAAGCTACAAGTTGGAATATTATGGAGAGTTCATAAAAGTATTCGGGTCAACTGATATCTTACTTAACATTAAAAATACTGAATTAAGTTTTACTAATTACTTTGGCTTCGGAAACGAGAATGCATTTGATAGATATTTATATAGAGATAAATATTATTGGCTTGAGCAAAAAGTATTATTTACTCACCTTACGCAAAGATGTTATTACCTTAAAGGTTGCTGTTTTCAGACCTTTCAGGTAACTTAATTTTAGCCTATTAATGCAACATTGAAGGTTAAAAACAAGCAAC
>DSBF01000546.1 GCA_011049495.1 Ignavibacteria bacterium | reverse complement strand
GTATGTTAATAGTTCTTTACAAACACCTGCTTCACATTTTCTTTCATAAAGATGAGTTTCATATTCATCTCTGAAATATTGTAGACCGGATAAAACCGGGTTAGGCGCACTCTGCCCCAATCCGCAAAGTGATGTATCTTTAATTACATCCGCTAATCTTTGAAGGTGAATAATTCCTTTGAATCTTTGAAGTTGTGCAAGTTTATTTCCATTTCCACCATATGAAGCAGGAATTCTTTCTATGATTTCTAACATTCTCTTTGTTCCTTCTCGACATGGAACACATTTTCCGCAAGATTCTTCTTGAATAAAACTTAGAAAATATTTTGCAACATCTACCATACAAGTATCTTCATCCATTACAACGAAACCGCCGGACCCCATCATAGCCCCGACCATTTTAAGCGATTCGTAATCAACCGGGGTATCTAAAACTTGCTCAGGTAAACAACCGCCGGAAGGTCCGCCGATTTGAATAGCTTTGAATCTTTTACCGTCCGGTATACCACCTCCGATATCAAAAACAACATCTCGTAATGTTGTACCCATCGGTACTTCAACCAAACCGCTTAGTTCAATTTTTCCGCTTAATGCAAAAACTTTTGTCCCTTTTGAAGATTCAGTACCAATTGAAGCAAACCAATTTGAACCGCGTGTAATTATTGCCGAAACATTTGCAAAAGTTTCTACATTATTAATAATTGTAGGTTTACCCCACAGTCCGTAATCTGAAGGATAAGGTGGACGGGGTCTTGGCATGCCTCTTTTACCTTCTATTGAAGCAATAAGAGCAGTTTCTTCACCGCACACAAAAGCACCGGCTCCTTTTTTTATTTTTATTTCGAGATCGAAACCTGATGCTAAAATATTTTTACCAAGTAATCCGTATTCTTTACATTTATCAATAGTATTTTGTAATCGTTTAATAGCAAGCGGATATTCGGCACGGCAATAAACGTATGCGACACTTGCACCAATTGCGTATGCACCTATTATCATTCCTTCAATTAATCTATAAGGATCGCTTTCAAGAATTGAACGATCCATAAAAGCTCCGGGATCACCTTCATCCGCATTGCAAATCAAATATTTTTGATCTGATTTATTGTTATGTGCCATTTCCCATTTTTTACCGGTTGGGAATCCACCTCCACCTCTTCCTCTTAATCCACTAGTAAGAATTTCATTTACCACATCCTTCGGCGTCATTAACCGAAGAGTTTTATCTAATGCTTTGAAACCTCCGTTTGCAATGTATTCATCAATTGATTCGGGGTTAATCAAACCGCAGTTTTCAAGAACTACTCTTTTTTGTTTTCTGAAAAAAGGAATATCTATAATTCTTTTTACTCCGGACTTTCCGTTTCCGTGAGTTCCAAGCAATTTGTCTTTATAAATATCTTGCTCAACAATTGTTGTTTGAATTAACTGAGGCACATCTTTAGGAGTTACTTCACAATAAGAAATTCTTTCACCTTCAGGTAATTTTATATCAACAATAACTTCTTTTGCGCAATATCCGATGCATCCAGTAGGAACAATAACTGCTTTTAATTCTTTTGCGGCTAATACCTCTTCAATGGCTTTTTTAACTTTATCTGCACCGGAAGCAAGCCCGCAAGTCCCCATTCCAATAAAAATAATAGGTAAATCGTGAATTTCGCATCTCAATCTCCGATTATAATCCAAAATAATATCTCTTTGAGATGGACTTAGAGATTCATCCGTGCAATGAGTAATAAACTCGCTTATCGGGTTCTCAGGTGAATGATACCCTTGATTAAATTTTATTTCTAAGAATGATTTCATCATACACTCGCTGATTCAAGGTTTGCTGTTTCTTTTTTAGCTTCTGTCTTATACTTCTTAATTATTTTAGGAATTTCTTTTACCGTAATACGTCCATAATATTCTTCATTGATACTAATTACTGGTGCAATGCTGCAAGCACCGATACATGCAACAGTCTCTAATGTAAATAGTTTATCTCGTGTCGTACCTCCGGCAAGAATATTTAACTCAGTTTCCAATGCTGTTAAAATATTTGCCGAATTTTTTACATGGCATGCAGTTCCTCTACAAACGCGAATTACGTTTTTACCAAGTGGTGTTAATCTAAATTGATTATAGAAAGTTGCTACACCATAAACTCCGCTTAAGGGCATACATAGAAAGATTGCAACATCTTGCAAAGCTTCTTCAGGTAAATAACCATATTCCTCTTGAATTTGCTGCAAAATAGCTATAAGGTTACTTCTGTCATTTGCCGGATAGTATTTGAATATATTTTTGTGCATCATAATCCCCAATCGTTTACACTAAATTTGCAATAAATGTGCCATTTTCATCAAAATTCCAAACAAGTTAAATAGAGATATATTTCGCAATAAAAGTTTATTTTTGATTAAATTCCTTTCTTATCTTTAGGAATAATTAGAGAAATATTTCTCAAATAATCGAATATATTGAGTTTTTGCAACAGAAATATAATTTTTATTTTATCGATTATTTTTTACGTATCTTTGGATGAAAGGATTAAATTCTTCCTTTTTTTGCTATGACTGAGAACGAAAATATTAAATTGAAGAAAAAAGCGGCTATCATCTCTCTTTTAGTTGGACTTGGAATGTTTGCCGCTAAAACTACTGCATATTTAATAACCGGTTCGAATGCTATTTTTTCTGATGCTGCTGAATCTGTTGTTCATGTAATGGCAACTACAATGGCTCTTTATAGTATCATTCTTAGCTCACGCCCACCGGACAAATCTCATCTTTACGGACATGGAAATATCGAATATTTTTCTGCAGGAATTGAAGGACTACTGATTGTTATTGCTGCGGTTACAATTATATATACATCAGTTCAAGATATTATTATTGGTGCAATTCCGGAAAAATTAGGAACTGGTACGATGATTATTGCAGCAGCCGGTATTATAAATTTATTCTTAGGTTTTTATTTAATCAAGAAAGGGAAGCAGACTCATTCATTAGCATTAGTCGCAGACGGGAAGCATGTTTTAACTGACTCCTACACAAGTATTGGTGTAATAGTTGGATTAGTACTCGTAATGCTGACTGATTTTTATTTACTCGATCCAATTTTTGCAATTGGTGTTGCCTTAAATATTTTATACACAGGTTACAAACTAATGAGAGAATCTATTGGTGGTTTAATGAACGAAACAGATAAGGAATCGCTAAAAACTCTTGTTGATAAACTGGTAGTTATGAAAAAAGACTATTGGATTGACGTGCACCATTTAAGATTTTGGAAATCAGCCGAAAAGATATTTGTTGATTTTCATTTGACACTTCCCTACTACTTTAATATCAAGAAATCTCATGTTGTGGAAGAAGGAATTGTTGAAGACCTCAATAAAGTTTTTTATGAAGCACAGGTAAGAATTCATTTGGATTATTGTTATCCGGAGTTATGTAAGTATTGTGATTATTTGCCTTGTGAAGTTCGTAAAGATGAAAAAACTATTTCTATAGAATGGAATACAGAAAAATTAATTGGTGATCCGATTGAAGAGAAAACACACGATACTTAGTTTAGAATAAACCAAGCTGCATTTCCTTATTTGAATACTTCAATTCGTGTTTTAGAAGCCAGTCTTTTTTATCAATTCCACCTGCATAACCGGTTAATTTACCATTTGCTCCTACAACTCTGTGGCAAGGTATTATGATCGGTATTGGGTTATGCCCGTTAGCATTTCCAACAGCTCTTACTGCTCCGGGGTCACCAATTACATCTGCAATTTCTTGATAAGTTTTAGTAGAGCCAAACGGTATTTTCAGCACTTCTTTCCAAACATCCTTTTGAAAATCTGTGCCGGTAGGATTCAATTTCAGATCGAATAAAAGTAACTTTCCATTAAAATATTTGTTTAATTGTTCAATATATTTTCTTAAGTAAAACGAGTTATTTTGTTCTATTTCAACAAATTGATCAATAAAACGAATGTATATTATTGCATTATTTTCTTCAGCAATTTCTAAATATCCGACCGGTGATTTGAGCACAGCCCTATTCATAAGTTTCACCCGAAATAGTTACAACAATTTTACGTGATCCGCCATGATTCCTATGCTCGCATAGATAAACTCCTTGCCAGGTACCCAAGTTTAACCGCCCATCTTTAATCGGAATATTCAAAGATGCTCCCATAAGTGATGCTTTAATATGAGCAGGCATATCATCGGGACCCTCCGTAGTATGTTCATAAAAACTTGCATTTTCGGGGACATATTTATTGAAATAGGATTCAAGATCAACTCTTACATCAGGCGATGCATTTTCATTAATAGTTAATGAAGCAGAAGTGTGCTTAATAAATAAATTTGCAAGTCCAACTTTGAAATTTTTCAATTCATTAATTCCGAGAATAATTTCGTCGGTAATTAAATGGAATCCACGCGGGCGGGGTTTTAATTGTAATTCTTTCTGAAACCACATTACGATTTTTTATTTACGAATTATTATTGACTATTGTTTTTATAATTAGAATAATTTTTCTAAACAATCTATAAGTTTTTCTTTCAATACAGGTTTTGAAATAAAATCACTAAAACCGGCTGCAATAAATTTATCTCTATCCCCTGGTAATACATAAGCTGTAACAGCAATTATCGGTTTGTTATGGTAACCAGGTAACTTTTGAATCACTCTAAGCGCATCTAAACCATTATATTCACCCTCAAGGTTTATATCCATTACAATGAAATCGAACTCTTTGCTTTTTATTTTAGGGAGTGCTTCCTCAAAACTTTTTGCAAAATCGATTTCTTGTAAATCTTTCATCTGTACTTTGAATAAAATTTGCGAATCAATTTGATCTTCTACATAAAGACATCTTAAAAGAGCAAGATTTAGTGGTTTCTTCTCTTCTTTTACAGTTGGTTTTGAAATTTCTTTTTCGATAACAGGAGTTTCTTCCTTCGGAAGTAGTTTTTCAACAGGTGTTTGGGTAGCAGGAGAAGTTACTTGTTCTTTAATTTTTTCATCTTTGGATTCTTTTTTCTCTTGGACTTCTTCTTTTTCAACTTTTAACTCAGCTTCTTTTGCTTTTAGTAATTCTTCTCTTTCTTTTGCTGCTTTTGCAAATTCATCTTCGGTTTCAACAGCTTCAACTTCTAAAACATCAGGGAAAATAATACCAAATTCTGTAGGTTTATCATTCTTGCTAATGATTTCATTTCGTGCATCTAATGCAACAATAAGTTTTCTGAACAATTTTGTTGTTATTCGCGAGAATCCATGACTTTTTCGAATAGAATCTTCATCTTTTGTGAAAATATCAGACAGTCCATTTAATAAATGTGATGTTATTGCATCTCTCTTATCTTTGATACTAACTATATACTGATTTGAGCCATATGAATAAGCAGATAAATAGATTTTACTTTCTTTACTTATCTGCATAGCGTATTTAAGAAATTGAGTTATGAGAGTTGTAAAGTAATGTTTATCTGTCGTTAGTTTAAGTGAAGAAGATATTTTCCCGTATGTTAATTCTGTTTTGTTTGTTCGGGCTGTTCTTTCAGTACTACTCTGAATTTCTTCCAATAAATCAACAAACACAATTTCCTTTGGCTGGAATTGAATCTTATTATCTTCGAGAGCCGCATATTCTGCAGCAGTGTCCATCGTTTGCAGTAACATTTTCTGGTTTTCTTTTATAATATCAACGGCTTCTTTCTGCTCTTCGGTTGGTTTTTCTAAACTTTCACTTATCTCTTGAATAAAACCGAGAATAACATTGATCGGTGTTAATATTTCGTGAAAAACATTTGAAAGGAAAGACGGTTCAACTGACTTTTTGTCGCCACTAACTAAAGAAATTGAATCGACTGATGCGGTTTGCAACTTTATTCTACCTATAATGGTAATAGATTCTAATTCACCGTTAAATTCGTG